>NZ_JBSGJD010000037.1:0-49724 GCF_053605405.1 Amycolatopsis sp. NPDC003861 | reverse complement strand
CTCAAATAACATAAACCCCCCCCACCCCTCTCGGCACCCTCCACAGACTCGCGTAAAGACGTGTGGTCCCGCGCCGGCCGTCGGCGTCGGCCGGCGGCTGATCCGGTGTTCGCTCCCCGGTCCTGCCGGACTCAGGATCGGGGAGCTTCCGGACGTTCGTGGTAGGCCTGGCGGGTGCGTTCGGTGTGCTTGGCCATGATCTGCTCGGCCTGGCCGGCGTCCTGGGCGGCGATGGCGTCGATCAGCTCTTCGTGCTCGTGCCAGGCGTCCTGGCCGCGGGGCCGGGCGATGGGCGTGTAGTACCAGCGGACCCGGCGGTCGACCAGGCCGATCAGCTCCGCCAGCACCTTGTTCCCGGACAGTTCGGTGATGCACGCGTGAAGGGCGGCATTGGCCGCGACCAGGCCTTCGGTGTCGTCCTCGGCGAGCGCGCTGACACCGGCCTGCTGCAGTTCCTGCAGGCGGGCGACGTCGGCGGGGGTGGCCCGGCCGGCGGCGAGCTTCGCGGAGTGCGTCTCCAGCACGCTGCGGACGCTGAGCAGCTGGTCGGCCTCCTCGTCGGTGGGCAGGTGCACGAAGGCGCCCTGGGCGGGGCGGAGGTCGACCCAGCCTTCGCTCTGCAGCCGCTGCAGGGCCTCCCGGACCGGCTGCCGGCTCACGCCGAGGTACTCGGCGAGGTCGGCCTCGACCAGGTGCTGCCCGGGTTCGAGGGTGCGGTTGATGATCAGTTCGGCGAGTGCTTCGTAGACGACCTGGCGCAGTGGTGCTGGCCGCTCGACGCGCTTGGCGGCCGTCGAGCTGAGCGAGCCCTTGGCCGTGCGGCGGCCGGTCGGGCCGCGGTCGGGCAACGGGGAAGCGGGCTGGCTCACGGGACACCTCGAGTCGGCAGGGAAGGACTGATCCACGCTCAGAATACAGGTTTTGGTATGCAAAATCCCAGATCTCACCCGTAGTGGGCGGGTTCGGGTCGATGTGGATCAACGACGCCGGGGCGTTGTGACCCACGGTGTCTTATTTGTCGCTCTTCGCTGCGCCGCCCGAGTGGCCGCATCGCGAAGGCTGGCTTCGATCATGGATCCAGGATACTGTATGCAATACCGCTGGACCTTGGAGGCGCGTCATGAAGGTGGCTGTTCTCGGGGCCGGGGCGATCGGCGCCTACGTCGGGGCCGCGCTGCACCGCGGCGGGACGGAGGTGCACCTGATCGCCCGCCGGGCCCACCTCGCGGCGATGCGCGAGCACGGCGTCCGCGTGCTCAGCCCGCGCGGCGACTTCACCGCCCATCCCCACGTCACGGACGACCCCGCCGAAGTGGGCGAGGCCGACTTCGTGTTCCTCGGCCTCAAGGCCAACTCCTACGCCTCGTGCGGCGAGCTGCTCGCCCCGCTGCTCGGACCCGAAACGGCGATCGTGGCCGCGCAGAACGGCATCCCGTGGTGGTACTTCCACGGCCTGCGGGGACACCCGCTCGAAGGGCAGCGGGTCGAGACCGTCGACCCCGGCGGCTCGGTCACCGCGGCGCTCGGGCTGCGGCGGGCGATCGGCTGCGTCGTCTACTGCTCGACGGTCATCGAGGAGCCCGGGGTCATCCGGCACCTGGAAGGCACCCGGTTCTCCCTCGGCGAGCCCGGCGGCGAGATCTCCGCGCGCTGCAAGGTGCTCAGCGCGTCGATGATCGCCGGCGGCCTCAAGGCCCCGGTCGAAGCCGACCTGCGCAACGACATCTGGATCAAGCTGATGGGCAACGTCGCGTTCAACCCGCTGTCGGCGCTGACCCGGGCGACCATGGCCCAGATGTGCGAGCACGAGGACACCCGCGAGCTCGTCGCCACGATGATGACCGAGACCCTGGCCATCGCCCGCGCGGCCGGGGCCGACCCGCGGATCTCCGTCGAGAAACGCATCGACGGCGCTTGGCGCGTCGGCCACCACAAGACGTCGATGCTCCAGGACCTGGAAGCCGGCAAGCCCCTCGAGATCGACGCGATCATCGGCGCGGTCGTCGAGCTGGCCGGCCTCACCGGCGTGCCCGCGCCCGCGCTGCGGTACGTCCACGCCGCGATTTCCCTGCTCGACCACACCAGCAAAGTCCCCGTCGGGTCGCACTGACCGGAGGTCCCCGTGAAGCGCAGGAACACCGAGCCGTACGTCCGGCTCACCCGGCCCCTCGTGCGCGATTCCGGCGTGCTGCGGCCGGCGACCTGGGAGGAAGCCCTCGATCGGGCGGCCGCCGGTTTCCGCCGCACCCTGGACGGCAAGGGGCCCGAGGCGTTCGGGATGTTCTCGTGCGCCCGCGCCACCAACGAGATGAACTTCGTCGCCCAGAAGTTCACCCGCGCGGTGATCGGCACGAACAACGTCGACTCGTGCAACCGCACCTGCCACGCGCCCAGTGTCGCCGGGCTGGCGCGGGTGTTCGGCAGCGGCGGCGGCACCTCCTCCTACCAGGAGATCGAGGACGCCGACGTCATCGTGATCTGGGGCGGCAACCCCCGCGAGGCGCACCCGATCTTCTTCCACCACGTGCTCAAGGCCGTCCACAAGGGAGCGAAGCTCTTCGTCGTCGACCCGCGCCGGACCAGCACGGCGAGTTGGGCGCACCGGCAGCTGCAGCTCGAGGTCGGCACCGACATCCCGCTGGCGCACGCGATCGCCCGGGAGATCATCCACTCCGGACTCGCGAACACGACGTTCATCGAACGGGCCACCGAGGGGTTCGCCGAGTTCGCCGCGTCGGTCGAACCGTGGACCCTGGAGGTCGCGGAGAAGACCACCGGTGTGCCGGCCGAGCTGATCCGCGAACTGGCGCATACCTACGCCCGGGCCGATCGCGCCCAGCTGTCCTGGACCCTCGGCATCACCGAACACCACAACGGCACCGACAACGTCCTGTCGCTGATCAACCTGGCGCTGCTGGCCGGGCAGGTCGGCCGCTACGGCGCCGGGCTGAACCCCCTACGCGGGCAGAACAACGTCCAGGGCGGCGGCGACATGGGCGCCATCCCGGACCGCCTGCCCGGCTTCCAGGACGTCCTCGACGCCGACGTCCGAGCCAAGTTCGACACCGCGTGGGGCTCGGCGATCCCGCCGCACCGGGGCCTGAACCTCACCCAGATGCTCGACGCGATGGAACGCGGCGACCTGACGTGCGTGTACATCATCGGCGAGAACCCCGTGCAGTCCGAAGCGGACTGCGAGCACACGATCAAGCGGCTGGCCAACGTCGACCACCTGGTCGTGCAGGACATCTTCCTGACCAAGACCGCGCAGCTGGCCGACGTGGTGCTCCCGGCGTCGGCGGCCTGGTGCGAGAGCGACGGCACCTTCACCAACTCCGAACGGCGGGTCCAGCGCGTCCGCAAGGCCCTCGAACCGCCGGACGGCGCGCGCGACGACATCGAGCTGCTGTCGGAGCTCGCCCGCCGGCTCGGCCACGACTGGCACTACACCGGCGGCGAAGAGGTCTGGGACGAGCTGCGGTCGCTGTCGCCGATGCACGCCGGGATGTCGTACGCGCGCCTGGAAGAGCTCGGCGGGATCCAGTGGCCGTGCTTCTCCGAGGACACCCTCGAACCGACGTTCCTGCACGGCCGGCTCTGGGCCGGGGACCCGGCCGAACGCGGCCGCCCGGCACCGTTCACGGTGCTCGAGCACAGCCCGCCGGTCGACCTGCTCACCGAGGAGTTCCCGATCCGGCTCACCACCGGCCGGCGGCTGGATTCCTACAACACCGGCGTCCAGTCCGGCGGGTTCCCGTCCCCGCTGCGGCAGGGGGAGACCCTGGACCTGTGCCCGGAGGACGCGCGGGCGCTGGGCGTCCAGCCCGACGAACTGGTCCGGATCTCGTCGCGACGCGGGGAGATCGTCGCCCCGGTCCGGCTGGACACGGGGCTGAAACCCGGGCTGGCGTTCATGACCTTCCACTTCCCGGACGAGGTCGACGTCAACGTCATCACCATCGAAGCCACCTGCCCGATCGCCGGGACCGCCGAGTACAAGGCGGCGGCCATCCGCGTCGACAAGCTCCCGGCCGAGGTCTGACATGGACCTCAAACTGCTGGACGCCGTCGCGTCGCGCGAAGAACGGGAGGCGGTCGCCGGGTTCGCCGGCGGTGGCCGGGACCAGCTGCTGCCCGCCCTGCACGCGGTCAACGACCGGGTCGGCTGGATCAGCCAGGGCGCGCTGAACCTGATCTGCGAGACGCTGCACGTGCCGCCCGCCGACGCGTACGGCGTGGCCAGTTTCTACTCGCTGTTCGCGCTGGAGGAGCGCCCGGAGCGGGTGGTGCACGTGTGCACCGACCTGGCCTGCCGGATCCGGGGCGCGGACACGGTCTGCGACGTCCTCACCGAGCACGTCGGCGCCGCGGGGAAGGCACGCGGCCGGGTCACGTGGCTGCGCAGCCCGTGCCTCGGCGTCTGCGAACGGGCCCCCGCGGCGCTGACGTTCCAGGCCGGCGACCCGGCGACCACCGAGCTGCTCGCCCCGGCGACCGGCGCGTCGGCCGTGCTCGCCGCCGGGCGGCCACCGTCCCGTTCGGAGGGTGCGCCGCCGGTGATCCACCAGGAGGACGGGCTCCGCCTGCTCCGCCGGGTGGGCGTGGTCGACCCGGTCAGTCTGGACGGCTACCGCGCGTCCGGCGGCTACGCGGCCCTGCGCAACGCCCTGCACATGGGCCAGGCCGCGGTGATCCGCGAGGTCACGGACTCCGGCCTGCTCGGCCGCGGCGGGGCCGCGTTCCCGACCGGGCGCAAGTGGGCGGCCACCGCCGCCCAGCCCGCCGGGCCGCACTACCTGGTGTGCAACGCCGACGAGAGCGAGCCCGGCACGTTCAAGGACCGGGTGCTCCTGGAGGGCGACCCGTTCGCGCTGGTGGAGGCCATGACGATCGCGGCGTACGCGATCGGCGCCACCCGGGGGTTCGTCTACCTGCGCGGCGAGTACCCGCGTGCGTTGCGGCTGCTGCGCAACGCACTGGAGGTGTGCCGCGAACGCGGGTTCCTCGGCACGGACATCATGGGCCACCAGGGGTTCTCGTTCGACATCGAGATCCGGCGTGGCGCGGGTGCCTACATCTGCGGCGAGGAGACCGCGATCTTCAACTCGATCGAGGGCTTCCGCGGCGAACCCCGCACGAAGCCGCCGTTCCCGGTCGAGCGGGGGCTGTTCGGCAAGCCGACCGTGGTGAACAACGTCGAGACCCTCGTCAACGTCCCGCTGATCCTCACCGAAGGCGCGGCGGCCTACCGGTCGCTCGGCACCGACGCGTCGGCCGGGCCGAAGCTGTTCTGCCTCTCCGGGAACGTCGAACGTCCCGGTGTCTACGAAGTGCCGTTCGGGACGACCCTGCGGGAACTGCTCGCGCTGGCCGGGGGAGTGGCTTCGGGCCGGTCGTTGCGCGCGATCCTGCTGGGCGGCGCGGCCGGCGGGTTCGTCCGGCCGGACGAGCTGGACCTGCCGCTGACGTTCGAGGACGCGCGGGCGGCGAAGACGACGCTCGGCTCGGGTGTCGTCCTGGTCCTCGACGACCTCGCCGATCTCGGCGGGTTCCTGCTGCGGATCGCCGAGTTCTTCCGCGACGAGTCGTGCGGCCAGTGCGTCCCGTGCCGGATCGGGACGGTGCGGCAGGAGGAGGCGATCCGGCGTGTCCTCGCCTCCGGTTCGGAGGAGCGGCCGCTTTTGCGCGAGGTCGGCGGCGTGCTGCGCGACTCGTCGATCTGCGGCCTCGGCCAGACCGCCTGGAACGCCATCGAATCCGCCATCGACCGGCTGGGGGCCCTGAAGTGACCATTGTGGACATCGGAATCCCGAAGCGGCTGGTCGAGTTCACTGTGGACGGTGAGCCGGTCCGGGTGCCGGAAGGCTCGACGATCCTCGACGCGTGCACGGCGGCGGGCAAGGACATCCCGACGCTCTGCTTCGGCGACACCCTGGAACCGGCGAACGCCTGCCGCGTCTGCATGGTCGAGGTCGAAGGCTCCCGGACGCTGGTGCCGTCCTGCTCGCGCCAGGCCGAGCCGGGCATGGTCGTCCGCACGGATTCGGAGCGGACGCGCACGAGCCGCAAGGTGGTCCTCGAACTCCTGGCCTCGGCCACGGACCTCTCGACGACGCCGGGTGTCGCGGAGTGGATGGCCGCCACGGGAGCCGATCCGGACCGCTTCGGCCCCGACGCGGCCACGGTGGCCCAGCCGGCCCTGGTGGACAACGAGCTGTACGTCCGGGACTACGGCAAGTGCATCCTCTGCTACAAGTGCGTCGACGCGTGCGGCGAGCAGTGGCAGAACTCGTTCGCGATCACCGTCGCCGGCCGCGGCTTCGACGCCCGGATCTCGACGGAATTCGCGAACCCGTTGCCGGACAGCGCCTGCGTGTACTGCGGCAACTGCGTCGAGGTGTGCCCGACCGGGGCGCTGAGTTTCAAGCGCGAGTACGACAAGCGTTCGGACGGCTCGTGGGACGAGTCCCGCCAGACCGCGACGACGACGGTCTGCACGTTCTGCGGGGTCGGCTGCAACCTGACGCTGCACGTCCAGGACAACGAGATCGTGAAGGTGACTTCGCCGCACGACAGCTCGGTGACGCACGGGAACCTGTGCATCAAGGGCCGGTTCGGCTGGCAGCACGTCCAGAACCGGTAGCAGGTACCCCGTTCGCCCGAAGGCGCCGTGACTCGACGAGTCGCGGCGCCTTCGCCGTCCGGGCGTTGACCCCGGCGCAGGTCAGCGGCTATTCTCGATATGCGAAAGAAAAATTCCGGATAGCGAAATTCGAGGTCGCGATGCCTGAAGAGGGCCACTCCCTGCCGTACGTCGCCAACCTGTCGATCCTGTTCAAGGAGGTACCGCTGCTCGAGCGCGCGGCCGCCGCGCGGGAGGCCGGGTTCACCGACGTCGAGTACTGGTGGCCGTTCGACACCGCGGTTCCCGCGCGCGACGAGGTCGACGCCTTCGTGCGGAGCCTGGACGGCGTCCGGCTGCGGGGGCTGAACTTCTACGCCGGGGACATGGCCGCGGGGGAGCGAGGCCTGGTGAGCTGGCTCGGGCGGGAGGCCGAGTTCGCCGACAGCCTGGTCGTCGCCCTCGGCATCGCCGAACGCACCGGGTGCCGCAGCTTCAACGCGCTCTACGGCAACCGGCTCGACGGCGAAGACCCGGCCGAGCAGGACGACCTGGCCCGCGCGCACCTGGACAAGGCCGCCGACGCCGCCGCGCGGATCGGTGCGCAGCTGGTGCTCGAACCGCTCTCCGGCGCGGACCGCTACCCGCTCAAGACCGCCGCGGACGCCGTGGCCGTGCTCGACGACCTCGGGCGCGAAAACGTGCGGCTGCTGGCCGACCTGTACCACCTGGCCGTCAACGGCGACGACCTGGACGCCCTGGCGACGACGCACCTTTCCCGGATCGGGCACGTGCAGATCGCCGACGCGCCCGGCCGCCACCAGCCCGGCACCGGCGAGCTGGACATCGAGGGACACCTGGCGAACCTGCAGAACGCGGGCTACGCCGGGTTCGTCGGGATCGAGTACGTCCCGGACCCCGACACCGTCACGTCGCTGGCCTGGCTGCCGAAAACCCGAAGGGGACGAGCATGAAACTGGGATTCATCGGACTGGGCGTGATGGGCGCCCCGATGGCCGCGCACCTGGTCGCGGCCGGCCACGACGTCGGCGGCTACGACGTCACCCCGGCCGCGGGCGAGAAGCTCGAGGCCGCCGGCGGGCGCGCCGCGACGAGCGTCGCCGACGCGGTCGCCGGGGCGGACGTGGTCATCACGATGCTGCCGAACCACCCGCACGTCGAGGAGGTGGTGCTGGCCGCGGGCGGCGTCCTGGACACCGCCGGGCCCGGCACGCTGCTGATCGACATGAGCACCATCCGGCCCGAGACGTCGATCGCGATCGCGGAAGCCGCCCGGGACAAGAAGATCCGCGTCCTCGACGCGCCCGTCTCCGGCGGGCAGGCCGGCGCCGAGCAGGCCTCACTGTCCATCATGGTCGGTGGCGACGCGGACGACTTCGAGGCCGCGAAGCCGGTCCTGGACGTGGTCGGCAAGACCATCGTGCACGTCGGGCCGCACGGCGCCGGCCAGGTCGTCAAGGCCGCGAACCAGCTCGTCGTGGGCGGGATCTACGGCCTGGTCGCCGAGGCGATCGTGCTGCTGGAAGCGTCCGGTGTGGACGCCGCCACGGGCCTCGACGTCCTCGCGGGCGGGCTGGCCGGCAGCCGGATCCTCGAGCTCAAGCGCAAGTCCATGGTGGCGCGGGAATTCGCGCCCGGGTTCCGGATCGACCTGCACCACAAGGACATGGGGATCGCGCTGGCCGCCGCCCGGCAGGCCGACGTCGCGCTCCCGCTCACCGGGCTGGTCGCCCAGCTCGTCGCCGCCGGCCGTGCCATGGGGTACGGCGCCGAAGACCACTCGGCCTTGCTGAAGGTCGCCGAACAGTTGTCGGGCCGCGTCCCGGCGGAGGTGTGACATGCCCCGGATCCCCGCGATGCAGGCGGTCGTCGACGTCCTGGAGAGCGAAGGCGTCGACACCGTCTTCGGCTGCCCCGGCGCAGCCATCCTCCCGCTGTATAACGCCCTGCAAGGCCGGCCGATCGAGCACCTGATCGTCCGCCACGAAGAGGGCGCGACGCACATGGCCGACGGCTGGGCCAGGACGAACGGCAACGTCGGCGTCGCGATCGGCACGTCCGGCCCGGCCGGGACGAACATGATCACCGGGCTCTACACCGCGCACGCGGACTCGATCCCGATCATCTGCATCACCGGCCAGGCCGCCACGGCCAAGCTGCACCAGGAGGCGTTCCAGGCCGTCGACATCGTCGAGATCGCCAAGCCGGTGACGAAGTGGGCGGTGCAGGTCAAGGAGGCCGCGCAGCTGCCGTGGATCTTCCGCGAGGCGTTCCGGATCGCCCGTTCGGGCCGCCCCGGCCCGGTGCTCATCGACCTGCCCATCGACGTCCAGAAGCAGGACATCGAATGGGACTCCTCGATCGACTCGCCGCTGCCGGTGACCCGGGTGACGCCGGCGCCCGCCCGGGTGGAACGGGCGCTGGACCTGCTGCTGGCCGCCGAGCGCCCGCTGATCCTGGCCGGTGGCGGGGTCGTCCTCGGGGAGGCGAGCGAGCGGCTGCGGGCCGCGGCCGAGCGGCTCGACGTCCCGGTGCAGGTGACGTTGATGGGCAAGGGCAGCTTCCCCGAGGACCACGAGCTGTTCGCCGGGATGGCGGGCATCCAGACGTCGCAGCGCTGGGCCAACGCGGCCTTCCTGGAGTCGGACCTGGTGCTCGCGCTGGGCGCGCGGTTCGGCGATCGGCACACCGGCGAGCTGTCGGTCTACCGCGGCGACCGGAAGTTCATCCACGTCGACATCGAACCCACCCAGCTGGGCAAGGTGTTCGGCCCCGACCTCGGGATCGTCTCGGACACGCGGGAGTTCCTCGACGCGCTGCTGGCGGCCCTGGACAAGCGGGAAACGCCGCCGCGGCGCGAGTGGGTCGCCCGGATCGGCGAGCTGAAGGAGGCCCTGCCCCGGCGCGACGACTTCGACAGCCTGCCGATCAAGGCGCCGCGCGTGTTCAAGGAGATCAACGAGACCTTCGGCGAAGACACCTATTTCGTCACCGCGATCGGGCTGTACCAGATCTGGTCGGGCCAGTTCCAGAAGGCGCACCAGCCGCGCCACTACCAGGTGTGCGGCCAGGCCGGCCCGCTCGGCTGGGAGATCCCGGCGGCGATCGGCGTCAAGAAGGCCAAGCCGGAGGCGGAGGTCGTCGGCGTGGTCGGCGACTACTCGTTCCAGTTCCTGGTCGAGGAGCTGGCGGTGGCCGCCCAGTACGACGTCGGGTTCGTGCTGATCATGCTGAACAACGAGTACCTCGGGCTCATCCGCCAGGCCGAGACCGGCTACGAGATGAACTTCGAGGTCGACATCCACTACGACTCGATCGGCACGGACAACGTGAAGATCATGGAGGCCTACGGCTGCTCCGGCACCCGCGTGCACGAGCCGGGGGAGATCCGGACGTCCCTGGAATGGGCGCGCAAGGAAGCCGAGCGGACCAGCCGCCCGGTCCTGGTGGAGATCATGATCGAGCGCGAGGGCAACGCCGCGATGGGCGCCGCCCTCGACGCGGTGAAGGAGTTCGAGCCCGCGTAACACCCGCGTGACCACGGCCGCCGCACGAGTCCCGACCTCGTGCGGCGGCCTTGGCGTGCCCGCGATCAGGCCGTTGGAGGAAAGTACAAACGCGGGCCGGAAATTCACCCGTCTTTCAGGGGTTTTGCCGTGGTCGGGGCCACGCGGGAGCGTGTGTACTTCTTGCCGAAGCAGCTCCGAAAGGACGTCCACAGTGGAATTCCTCCGACCCGACTCGCTGGCCGCCGCGCTCGCCGCGAAGGCCGCGAACCCCGGTGCGGTCCCGCTCGCCGGCGGCACGGACGTGCTGGTCGAACTGAACTTCGACCACCGCCGTCCGGAGTCGCTCCTCGACCTCGGGCGCGTGCCCGAACTGCACGAGCACGGCACCGACGGCGGCCGGATCCGGATCGGCGCGGCCGTGCCCTACACCCGGGTCATCACCGAGCTCGGCCCGCGGCTGCCCGGCCTGGCCATGGCCGCGCGGACGGTCGGCTCGCCGCAGATCCGCAACCGCGGTTCGGTGGGCGGCAACCTCGGCGCGGCCTCGCCCGCGGGCGACGCGCACCCGGCCCTGCTGGCCGCGGACGCCGAGGTCGAGATCGCCTCCGTCCGCGGAACGCGGATCGTCGCGGCGAAGGACTTCTACGTCGGGGTCAAGAAGAACGTGCTGGAGCCGGACGAGCTGATCACCGCGGTGCTGCTCGCACCGGCCACCGGGCCGCAGCAGTTCAGCAAGATCGGCACCCGCAACGCCATGGTCATCGCCGTCGCCGCCTTCGGCCTGGCGTTGCACCCGGAACAACGCCGGGTCGGCACCGGCGTCGGCTCGGCCGCGCCGACCCCGCGGCGGGCCTTCGACGCCGAGGATTTCCTGGCCGCCGAGCTGGACTGGGACGCGCCGAAGCCGATCGCCGACTCGGTGAAACGCCGCTTCGGCGACCTGGTCGCGGCGGCCGCGTCGCCGATCGACGACGTCCGGGGGAGCGCGGCCTACCGGCGCCACGCGCTGAGCGTCATGGCGCGAAGGACGCTGACCTGGGCCTGGACCGAATACTGCGGAGGGAGCGCGAAGTGCGCGTGAACGTCACCGTCAACGGCGAACCCCGCCGGGCGGACAACGTCTGGGAGGGCGAGAGCCTGCTTTACCTGCTGCGCGAGCGGCTCGGGCTGCCCGGCTCGAAGAACGCCTGCGAGCAGGGCGAATGCGGTTCGTGCACGGTCTACCTCGACGGCGTCCCGGCGTGTGCCTGCCTGGTCGCGGCCGGGCAGGCCGAGGGCCGCGAGGTGGTCACGGTCGAAGGCCTGGCCGACGGGGAAGCCCTGGACCCGGTGCAGGAGGCGTTCGTCGAGCGCGGCGCGGTCCAGTGCGGCTTCTGCACGCCCGGCCTGCTGGTGGCCGCCCACGACCTGATCGAGCGGAACCCCGAGCCGTCCGACGTCGAGATCCGCGAGGCCCTGGCGGGCAACCTCTGCCGCTGTACGGGCTACGAGAAGATCCTCGACGCCGTCCGCGACGCCGCCGCGCGCAAGGCCGTCCGATGAGCGCGCCGGTCCGCTCCCCGCAGGAGCTGCACGACACGATCGCCGGCGGCATCGGCGAGAGCCCGCTGCGCCCGGACGGCACGCTCAAGGTGCGCGGCGAGTTCGCCTACTCCTCGGACCTGTGGCACGAGGACATGCTGTGGGGCGCGACCCTGCGCAGCCCGCACCCGCACGCCCGGATCGTCCGCCTCGACGTCTCCCGCGCGCTCGCCCAGCCGGGGGTGCACGCGGTGCTGACGCACGAGGACGTCCCGGGGGAGAACGTCTACGGCCTCAAGTTCCAGGACACCCCGGCGCTGGCCGCCGACCTGGTGCGCTACCAGGGCGAGCCGGTCGCGATCCTGGCGGCCGACCACCCGGAGATCGCGCGGCAGGCGCTCAAGGAGATCGTCGTCGAGTACGACGTCCTCGAACCGGTCACCGACCCCGAGCGGGCCGCGCACGACGACACCCTGCCGAAGCTGCACCCGGGCGGGAACCTGGTCCGCCACCAGCGGATCGTCAAGGGCGACCCGGCCGCGACCGCGGACGTCGTGGTGTCCGGCGTCTACGAGATCGGGATGCAGGACCAGGCGTTCCTCGGCCCGGAGTCCGGCCTCGCGGTGCCCGCCGAGGACGGTGGCGTCGACCTCTACCTGGCCACCCAGTGGCTGCACGTCGACCAGCGCCAGACGGCGAAGGCCCTCGGCCTGCCCCTGGAGAAGGTGCGGCTGACGCTGTCCGGGGTCGGTGGCGCCTTCGGCGGCCGTGAGGACCTGTCGATGCAGATCCATTCCTGCATGCTGGCCCTGCGCACCGGCCGTCCGGTCAAGATGAGCTACAACCGGCTGGAGTCGTTCTTCGGGCACGTCCACCGCCACCCGGCGAAGATGTACTACGAGCACGGCGCCACCCGCGACGGGAAGCTCGTCTACGTCCGGGCGAAGCTGTACTTCGACGGCGGCGCGTACGCGTCCAAGACGCCGGTCGTGGTCGGCAACGGCACCACGCTCAGCGTCGGCCCCTACGACGTCCCGAACGCGCACATCGAGGGCTGGGGCGTCTACACGAACAACCCGACCTGCGGGGCGATGCGCGGCCTCGGCGCGGTGCAGCCGACGTACGCCTACGAGTCCCAAATGGACAAACTGGCGGCCGCTCTGGGCCTGGACCCGGCGGAACTGCGGATCCGCAACGCGCTGAGCGAAGGGTCCACTGTGGTCACCGGACAGGTGGTCGACTTCCCGGCGCCGGTGGCGGAACTCGTCCAGCGGGTCCGCGACCTGCCGCTGCCGCCCGTGCCCACCGGCGCCCGGGACATCCGCGACCTCCCGGGCGGGGCGTCGAACACCACCCACGGCGAAGGCGTGGTCCGCGGGGTCGGCTACGGCGTGACGATCAAGAACATCTCCTACGCCGAAGGCCTCGACGACTACTCGACCGCCCGCGTCCGGCTCGAGGTGCTCGGCGGGGAGGCGGTGGCCATGGTGCACACCGCCGCCGCGGAAGTCGGGCAGGGGCTGGTGACGCTGCAGCAGCAGATCGCCCGCACCGAGCTGGGCGTGACGCGGGTGAGCGTGCACCCGGCCGACACGAGCGTCGGCGACGCCGGCTCCAGCTCGGCGTCGCGGCAGACCTACGTCACCGGTGGCGCGGTCCGCAACGCCTGCCGCGCCGTCGCCGAAGCCGTCTGCGAGCGGCTCGGGGTGCCGGCCGAAGGCATGTCGCTGACCGGCGGGAAGGTCGTCGCGGCCGACGGCGAGGTCGTCGCGGATCTGGCCGAGCTACTGGGGGACAGCGCGATCGAGGAGACCCGCGAGTTCCACCACCGGCCGACCTACCCCCTGGATCCCGAGACGGGCCAGGGCGACGCCCACGTCCAGTACGGCTTCTCCGCCCACCGCGCGGTGGTCGACGTCGACCTGGACCTCGGCCTGGTCAAGGTCGTCCAGCTCGACTGCGCCCAGGACGTCGGCAAGGCGATGAACCCCGACGCCGTCGTCGCGCAGATCCAGGGCGGCTCGGCCCAGGGCCTCGGCCTCGCCGTGATGGAGGAGATCCTGGTCAAGGACGGCAAAGTGCGGAACCCATCGTTCACCGACTACCTCATCCCGACCATCCTCGACATGCCGCCGATGCGCGTCGACGTCCTCGAGCGCCCCGACCCGCACGCGCCCTACGGCGTCCGCGGCGTCGGCGAACCCCCCACGATCTCGGCCACGCCGGCGATCGCCAACGCCATCCGCGCGGCCACCGGCCTCGAGCTGCCGCGCGTCCCGATCCGCCCCGAACACATCACCGGAGTCTGAGATGACCGTGTCCTTTTCCGTCGAAACCGAATGGCTCGACGAAGCCGTCCGCATCGCGGAGACCAACGTCGCGAACGGCGGCGGCCCCTTCGGCGCGCTGATCGTCAAGGACGGCGAGGTCGTCGCGACCGGCGTCAACCGCGTCACGGCGAACCTGGACCCGACCGCGCACGCCGAAGTCGTCGCGATCCGCGCGGCCTGCCAGGCACTCGGCACGTTCAAGCTCGACGGCTGCGTACTCGTCTCCAGCTGCGAGCCGTGCCCGATGTGCCTGTCCTCGGCGCTGTGGGCGCGGGTGGACAAGGTCCTCTTCGCCGCCGACCGCGACGACGCGGCCAAGGCCGGCTTCGACGACCGCGCCTTCTACGAACTCTTCGACCGCCCGCGCGAGACGTGGACGGTCCCCGTGACCCGGCTGTCCGCAAAGGACGGCTTCGCCCCCTTCGCGGCCTGGCTCGACAAGGCCGACCGCACCGACTACTGACCCACGAAGTCAGCAGCTGACCGGAGCACCACCGAATCGAACGTCCCGCTCGCCCAGGCACGGCGCTGTGCCTTGGCCTGGCCGAGCACCCCCCACCGGCAAGGGCAGGACGCATGACCCAGCTTGAAGTCCCCACCCCCGTGGTCGACGAAGTACCTCCGCAACGCCGCTCGCTGCTCGACAAGCTCTTCGAATTGCGGGCCCGGCAGAGCACCATCGGCCGCGAAGTCCGCGGCGGCGTCACCACGTTCGTCGCGATGGCCTACATCGTGCTGCTCAACCCGCTCATCCTCGGCGCCTCCGCCGACATCACCGGCGCCCGGCTCTCGGCCGCGCAGGTGACCACGGCGACCGCGCTGGCCGCCGCCGTGATGACCGTCCTCATGGGACTCGTCGGCAACGCGCCCCTCGCGCTGGCCGCCGGCCTGGGCATCAACGGCATCGTCGCCTTCCAGATGGCCCCGGAGATGACCTGGGCGCAGGCGTTCGGCCTGGTCGTGCTCGAAGGCGTCTGCATCGTGCTGATGGCCGTCAGCGGGGTCCGCGAACGGATCATGAACGCCATCCCGCGGCCGCTCAAGATGGCGATCACCGTCGGGATCGGGCTCTACATCGCCCTGGTCGGCCTGGTCAGCGCCGGGTTCGTGACCCGGGTCCCGGACTCGGCGCAGACCACGGTCCCGGTGCGGCTCGGGGCGAGCGGGCACCTGCACGGCTGGCCGATCGTCGTCTTCTGCTTCGGCCTGCTGCTGATGATCGTGCTGATGGCCCGGAAGGTCCCGGGCGCGGTGCTGATCAGCATCGGGGTGGCCACCGTGCTCGCCGTCGTGCTGCACCAGGGCTTCGGCGTCGGCGGCTGGGGGCTCACGACCCCGGAACTGCCCGACCACGTCCTCGCCGCCCCGGACTTCGGGCTCTTCGGCCACATCGACCTCTTCGGCGGCTTCGCCTCGGCAGGCGCGCTCGCGGCGACGGTCTTCCTGTTCACCCTGGTGCTGTCGGGCTTCTTCGACGCCATGGGCACGATCACCAGCGTCTCCGACGAAGCCGGGCTGTCGAAGAACGGGAAAGTCCCGCGGATGGGCCGCATCCTGCTGGTCGACGGCGCGGGCGCGATCGCGGGCGGCGTCACCGGCTCGTCGCCGAACACGGTGTTCCTCGAATCGGCGGCCGGCGTCGGCGAGGGCGCGCGGACCGGGCTGGCCAGCGTCGTCACCGGCCTGCTGTTCGCCGGCACCCTGCTGTTCACGCCGCTGGCCGGGGTCGTCCCGGCCCAGGCCGCGGCGCCCGCGCTGGTGGTCATCGGCGGCATGATGGTCGCGCAGTGCCGGACCATCCCGTGGCACGACCCGGACTACACGATCCCGGTGTTCCTGACCGCGGCCCTGATCCCGTTCACCTACTCGATCACCAACGGCGTCGGCGCCGGCCTGATCGCCTTCGTGCTGATCAAGATCGGCCGGGGCAAGTGGCGCGAAGCCGGCTGGCTGCTCACCCTGCTGGCCCTGGTGTTCGCGGTGTACTTCGCCGTCGACGGCGTCGAAGCCCTCTTCCGGTAAAGGAGTTCCCTCGTGGCCCTGATGTTCTTCAACGGCGGCGCCATGCGCGGCGAGCCACTGCACCACCTGCTCGAAGGATCGCCGTTCGTGGGCGGCGCGCGGACCGCGGCCAAGTACCGGTTCTACGCGGTCGGCGACCAGTGCCCGGCGCTGTACCCGGTTTCCCACGGCGGCGCCGAGGTGACCGGCGAGGTCTACGACGTCTCGCTGGACGACCTGCGGGACCGGGTGCTGCCGTCCGAGCCGCACGAGTTGGAGCTGGGGGTGGTGGAGCTGGCGGACGGGAGTTCGGCGTTCGCGATGCTGCTGCGGCGGCCGTACACCTCGCACGTCGCCCTGCGCGACATCACCGAGATCGGCGACTGGCGGGCGTTCAAGGCGAGCGCGTGAAGGTCCTGATCGCGCCGGACAAGTTCAAGGGGTCGCTGACCGCGGGGGAGGTGGCGTCGGCGGTGGCGGCCGGTCTCGCCGACGTCGACCCCACGGCGGCGGTCACCACCCTCCCGGTGGCCGACGGCGGCGAGGGCACGGTCGACGCGGCCGTCGCCGCCGGGTACCGGCGCGTGCGGGTCCCCGCCCGCGGCCCCACCGGCCTTCCGGTGACCGCGTCCTACGCCGTCCGCGGCGACACGGCGATCGTCGAGCTGGCCGAGGCGTCCGGGCTGCACCGGCTGCCGGGCGCCCCGGCCCCGCTCACCGCGACCAGCGCGGGAACCGGCGACGTGATCGCGGCGGCGGTCCGGGCGGGCTGCCGCCGGATCGTCCTCGGCGTCGGCGGCAGCGCGGGCACCGACGGCGGCGCGGGCCTGCTGACCGCACTGGGCGCCCGGCTCCTGGACGCGGCCGGGCGCGAACTCCCCTCCGGTGGTGCGGCCCTGTCCCGGCTCGCCTCACTGGACGTGACGGGAATGTCCGAAGTGGACATCGAGCTGGCGAGCGACGTGGACAACCCGCTCTGCGGGCCACGCGGGGCCGCGGCCGTCTACGGACCCCAGAAGGGAGCGTCCCCCGACGACGTCGAGACCCTCGATGCCGCCTTGCGGCACTGGGCCTCGATCGCCGGACCCGAGTTCGCCGAGCGCCCGGGAGCCGGAGCGGCCGGCGGAGTGGGCTTCGCGGCCATGGCGGTCCTGGGCGCCCGCGTGCGGCCCGGCATCGAGCTGCTCCTGGACCTGCTCGGCTTCGACGCGGCCCTGACCGGAGCTTCCCTGGTCATCACCGGCGAGGGATCCCTGGACGAGCAGACGTTGTCCGGCAAGGCCCCGGCCGGAGTGGCGGCAGCCGCGGCGGCCAGGGGCATCCCGTGCGTCGCGGTCTCCGGCCGCTGTCGGCTGTCTTCGGTGCAGCTGAAGGAGGCGGGTATCTCGGCCGCGTACGCGTTGACGGACCTGGAGCCGGACCCGGCGCGCTGCATGGCGGAGGCGGCCCCGCTGCTGCGCCGTCTGGCCCACCGGGTGGCGGCCGGCTACTTCTCGCTGTCGAGGTGATCGCCCGCGACACCGAACAGGTGCTACCGAAGATTTGTTACCATCGAAACCATGGCAACGAAGACGGCGCTGGACACCCGCGAGCGAATCCTCCAGGCGGCGGCGGCACTGCTCGCGGCCGAGGGGCGCGACGGGTTGTCGACCCGGGCGGTGAGCGCGGCGGCGGGCGTCCAGCCCCCGGCGCTGTACCGCCTGTTCGGCGACAAGGACGGCCTGCTGGACGCGGTGGCGGCGTACGGCTTCGACGAGTACCTCAAGAGCAAGCGCAAGCTGGGTTCGACGGGCGACCCGGTGGAGGACCTGAGGCGAGGCTGGGACTTGCACATCGAGTTCGGCTTGTCCCGCCCGGAGTTCTACGTCCTGATGTACGGCGACGCACGCCCGGGCCGAACGTCCCCGGCGGCGCGCGAAGCGGAGGCGATGTTGCGAAGCATCGTCGAGCGCGTAGCGGAGGCAGGGAGGCTCAGGGTGAGCGTGGAGAGGGCGGCCCGCCTGACCCACGCGGCAGGAATGGGCGTGGTCCTGACCCAGATCGCCACGCCGGAAGATCAGCGAGACCCAGAGCTCTCGACAACGGCACGTGAGACGGTCTTGACCCGAATCCTGACCGGAACCGAGCAGCCCAAGGACTCGAACCTCCCCGAGCGAGCGATCGCGCTGAGGGCAGGGCTGGAGGGCACAACGGCACTGACGGAAGCCGAGCGAACCCTCCTGGCCGAGTGGCTGGACCGCATCGCAGACGCATAGAGCAACCACCCGCCAACCCAGGCTTCGGGGTTGCGGACCTACTCCGTATGACCTAATCCTGGATCGATACAGAACGACCGGACATTGCCTGTCATCACCCCAGACCTCAATATGTTGCAGCCAACAACATATGCATCGACAACGCCGTCGGAGGCCCGCAATGATCAGGTGGAAAGCCGTCCTGGCCTGCACAGGAGCAGCAATCCTGCTCACCGCGGCCCTCCCGGCACCGGCCCAGGCGGCCGGAACGGCAACGGACTGCTGCGGAGGAGGAGCCTCCTGGGCCACGGGCAACAAGTCGGCCCTCGGAACGGCGACGACAAGCGCCAGCCCGGTCTGGTTCACCGTCGCCAACGGCGTCACCTCGGAAGTCTTCTACCCCCGGGCGGACGTCCCCGACATGCAGGACATGCAGTACATCGTCACCGACGGCAGCACGTTCGTGGACCTCGAGCGAGACGCCACGAACCACGCCGTGACCATGCCGGACGAGAAGTCCCTCCAGTACACGATCACCAACACGGCCAAGAGCGGCAAGTACCGGATCACGACGAACTACGTCACCGACCCCGCCCGCGCCACCCTGCTGACGAACACCCGCTTCCAGTCCCTCGACGGCGGAACCTACCGCCTGTACCTCCTGGCCAATCCGTCGATGGCGGGCGGCGGAGCGAACGACAACGCCTGGTGGGACGGCACCGGCCTGGTCGCCGGCGGCACCGAAACCCTGTTCGGCGGCACATCCACCACGGTCGTCTCGGCCCTGCGCGCCTCCACCGGCTTCACGGCACACGACAACGGCTACACCGGAGCGGGCAGCGACTGCCTGGCCGACCTGCGCGCCGACAAGACCCTGAACAACCAGTTCGACACCATCGCGGGCAACGGCAACGTCGTCCAGTGCGGCCAGCTCCCGGTCGGCACGGACACCACGTTCACCGTCGCCCTCGGCTACGGCAGCACCGCGGCAGCGGCGACGTCGAACGCCACCGGCTCCCTGAGCAGCGGGTTCACCGCGGTCTCGGCGTCCTACCGAAGCGGCTGGAACACGTACGTCAACGGCCTCAAACCGGCCCCGGCGAGCGTCTCGGGAGACACCCAACGACGTCGCGCCTACTACGTGGCCGCCATGGCGCTCAAGACGGCGGAAGACAAGCAGCACCCGGGAGCGAGCGTCGCCGGCCTGGCCACCCCGTGGGGTGACTCCACGAACGGGGACCACCTCAACGACGGCTACCACCGGGTGTGGGGCCGGGACCTCTACCAGCAGGCCACCGGCCTGCTGGCCGCCGGCGACACCGCCCAGGCCAAGCGCATGGCCCAGTTCCTCTGGAACTCCCAGTGGATCGGAACCGCCACCGCAGGCGACGGCACGACCTACCCGGCCGGCTCGTTCCCACGCTACAGCCCGGTTTCCGGGGTGAGCGGCGCCAGTGCCCAGCAACTCGGCTGCTGCGAACAACTGGACCAGGACGCCGACGCGATCCTCCTGGCCTGGCTGACCGGACTCACCGACTCCGCCACGTACGCCAAGGTCAAGACCACGGCCAACCACATCCTCGCGACAGGCCCGGACACGACCGAGCGCTGGGAGGAGCAGTACGGCAAGTCGCCGTCGTCGGTGGCCGCGGAGATCGCCGGCCTGATCGCGGCCGGCGCGATCGCCCGGGCCAACGGCGACCCGGCGAGCGCCACGTCCTGGGAGTCCACCGCGGACACCTGGCGCAATTCCCTGGCGGGCTGGACGGTGACGACCTCCGGCTACTGGGGCGGCCACACGTACTACGAGCGCCTCGACCGGGCCGGAAACCCGAACGACACGGCGACGATCTGCTTCGACGAAGGCTGCTTCTACGAGCACGACGTCACCGACTTCGGCTTCCTCGACCTGGTCCGCCTCGGCATCCGCCCGGCCGGGGACGCCACGATCGCGAACTCGGTGGCCCCGACGGCCGCCGCCTCCGACGGCAATTCCTCGGTGCAGGTCACGCTGCCCAACGGTGACATCTACTTCCACCGCTACCCGCACGACAACTACGGCGAGAGCACCGCGAACTGCAGCGGCTGGCCGGCGAACGGAAGCCGGCGGTTCGGCCGGCTGTGGCCGGTGCTGTCGGGGGAGCGCGGCCAGTACGAACTGGCCAACGGCCGCTCGGCCGCGGTGTACCTGAAGTCGATGGCGGACTCGGTCAACGAGGGCTACTTCGTGCCCGAGCAGGTCTGGGACCGCGCGGACGTCGCCTGCTTCGGCCTCGGCCGCCCGACCGGCAGCGCGGGCCCGCTGATGTGGGCCGAGGGCCAGTACCTGCGCCTGGCCCAGAGCATGGACGCCGGCCACAACCTCGACACCCCGTCGATCGTCAAGGCCCGCTACGGCACCTGACCCGCCGGAGGGACGACACGCCCCCTCGCCGTGTCGTCCCTCCAGGCACGCGTGTCGTCCGTTCCGTCACCGCACCAGGCGGACGGTCTTCGCTGCCGGGGCGAAGGTCGCCGTCTGGCCGCGGGTGAGGGCGACGGTGTCGGCTTCGAGGCCGTCGCCGAACGCGACCAGCCGGTCCGATTCGACCTCGACCGTCAGCGGCGCCCGGGTCAGTTCCCCTTCGGTGCGGGTGGTCCCGGTCGTCGGTGACGGCCACGCCTCCCGCACGAACCAGACCAGCCGGGCCTCGCCGGGCGCCGGCAGGGGCAGGCCGCTGCGGCGTTCCCGCCACACCGACCCGCACCAGCCGGTCGCCCCGGTGCCCGTCCCGACCAGAATCCCCGACGACGCCTGGCGTTCCGCCGGCCCGCCACCGACCCCCAGCCGGTAGCGGGCCGTCTGGTGCCCGGCGTGCCCGAGGTAGATCTCGTTGAGGGCGAGCAGCCGCTGGCCGTCGTCCGCGGTGAGCTCGGCCATCGTCCGGTGCTCGACGTCGGCCGTGGACCGCACCAGGTCCGCGACCGCCTCGACCGGGTGCTTGACCAGGACGCCGGGGGCACCGGGCGCGACGCCGATCACCGGCTGGCCGTCGAGGTACTTGGCCACGTTCGCGATCAGGCCGTCCTGCCCGACCACCACGACGACGTCCTCGGGTGTGAAGAGGAACCGGTCGAGATCCGCACGTTCGACCTCGCCGCGGCGCCAGTCCAGCGGGATGGCGGCACTGGCCGCGGCGAGCGCGGCACGCAGGGTCGTGTCGGCTTCGAGCACCTCGGCGAGGTCGCGGCCGCGGGTGCGCAGGAAGAACTCGGCCTGGCCGCGCGTGCCGTGCCGGGCGACGAGCTCGTCCAGTTCGGTGCGGCGGTGGACGAGCACGACCCGCGGGGCGAGGCTCACGAGCGGATGCCCAGCTTCGTCAGCAGCGGCGCGAGCAGGTCCGGCGTGAGCACCAGGCTTTCGATCTGCGGCAGGTTGCCGGCCAGCTCCTTCAGCGCCAGCCCGGTCAGCACGCCCTCGGGCAGGTCGCGGTACGCCGCCAGCCGCGCCGCCTCGCCCGCCGCTTCCGCTTCGCCGAGCGCTCGCTTGCCGTCGGCCTTCACCTGCGTCAGCCGTTCTTCACGCGACGCCTGCGCCTCCGTCTCGATCCGGTTCGCCGCCGCGGCTTCCTCGGCCTGCCGCCGGGCGTTCGCGCCGCGCTGGGCGAGCAGCTGCTCCTCGCGGCGGGCCAGCTCGATCTGGTTCTGCAGCTCGTTTTCGCTGATCGCGCGCTCACGTTCGACGGCGAGGGCGCGGCGTTCGAAGGTCGCGCGGTCGGCCTCCTGCTGCACCTTCTCCCGCGCGGTCGTCTGGAGCGCCTTCTCGACTTCCGGCTCGGCCCGGATCGCGACGACCCGGACGTCGATCACCGCCGAACCGGTCTGCGCGAGCCGCGTGTCCTCCTCGGCCAGGCCGGCGCGGATCCGGTCGCGGACCGCGCTGACGCCGTCGACCAGCGCGGTGGCCAGGTCGATGCGGGTCAGCACCTCGACGGCGTACTGCTGCACGTTCTCCGTGAGCAGCCCGCTGATCTGCGCCAGGGGATCGCTTCGCCAGCGGCCGGTGTCCGGGTCGATGGAGAAGTCGATGCGCTGGGCGGCCAGTGCCGGGTCCTGGATCCGGAAGGTGAGGGCGAGCTGGACGGTGACGTCCTGGAAGTCGGCCGTGCGGGCGTGGAACAGCAGCGGCAGCTCGCGGTCGTCGACCGGAACCTCCGAGACGACCGCGGTCAGCGGCCGGTACCAGAACGACAGCCCGACGCCGTCGTGCGCGAGCTTGCCGCGGCGGTAGTGGCGGATGTGCACGGTGGGGGCACCGCGCAGGTGCCGGAACCCGAACCGGCGGTCGATGTCGGCCATGAAGCCCTCCTCTTATCGTCGAGGTGACGATATGGGCTCGGGTGGCTAATCGTCAAGCTGACGATTAGGGTGGGTGGCATGGGTCACCCACCGTTCGCCGTCACCGTGGATCTGGTCGTGCTCACCCTGACCGGGGAGGAGCTGTGCGCCCTGCTGGTACGCCGGGGCGTCGAGCCGTATGTCGGCGAGTGGGCGCTGCCCGGCGGGTTCGTCCGGGAGGACGAGGACCTGGCGGACGCGGCGCTCCGCGAGCTCGCGGAGGAGACCGGGCTGGCGCCGGGGACCGTCCACATCGAACAGCTGGCGGGCTACGGCGCCCCGGACCGCGACCCGCGGATGCGGGTGGTGACGGTGGCGTACCTGGCGCTGGCGCCGGACCTGCCGGTGCCGCGCGCGGGCACGGACGCGGCGGAGGCCCGCTGGGCACCGGTGCGGGAGCTGCGGGCCGAGCGGCTGGCGTTCGACCACGACCGCATCCTGGCCGACGGCGTCGAACGGGCCCGGGCGAAACTGGAGTATTCCCCGCTGGGGACGGCGTTCTGCGCGCCGGAGTTCACGGTCGCGGAGCTGCGGAGGGTGTACGAACTGGTGTGGGACACGCGGCTGGACCCGCGCAACTTCCACCGGAAGGTGACCGGGGCGGAGGGGTTGCTGGAGCCGACGGGCCGGACGACCACGCGTGACGGTGGCCGCCCGGCTCGGCTGTACCGGCGGGGTGCGGCGGAGGTCCTGTACCCGCCGATGCTGCGGAGCTGAGCCCTACCGGCCCGGCACCGCCCGGAACCACAGCGTGAACTCCGTCTTCTGCGGCGACAGCCGGTACTGCGGCAGCACCCCCGGCCCGCACGACGCCGTCCCGAGGCCGTGCTGGGCGACGTCCAGCGTCAGGTGCACGACGTCGTCCGGCACCAGGTCGTCGGTGTGGCGCGCCTCCTCCAGCGCCGCCGCGGTCCAGCGGCGGGCCGTGAATTCGAAGAGCGGGTCGCCGTCCACGCGGAGCCCCGCGCCGTCCGGGGTGGTCAGCCGAGCCCAGCGGACCGCCGTGCGGTTGCCGTTCTCCTGCGGGTACACGTACGGCGTCTGCAAACCGTCGACGCTGCTGGAAAACCAGCCGATCCGCGCCGCCAGGCGGCTGTCCGGGTACGCCTCGCCCGGGCCGCCGCCGAACCACTCCGCCGTGCCCCACTCGCCCGGGATGGCCATCGCCAGGCCGAGCCGGGGGAGCGTGCCGGGGAACTCCCCGTCCGGGGTCACCTCGACCCGCAGCCGGAGGCGGTCGTCGAACGCCGTCCACGTGTAGTCGGCGAACAGCCCGAACGGCTGGGCCGGCGGCGCGACCCGGGTGCGTACCACCAGTTCCTCGCCGTCGGCGTCGACCGTGATCACGCGGTGCTGCATGCGGTGCAGCCCGGCCTCACGCCACTGGTCGGCAGCGGGCCGCCCGGCGAACGTGCCGCGGTCGTTGTCGGTCGTCGCGCGCCAGACGTCCAGGCGCGGGCCGGCCACCGCGTGCCCGCCGAGGGCCGACAGGATGCCCGTCGCCGGGTCGAACTCGCCGGCACCCAGCACCAGCCGCCCGCCGGTGCGGAACACCGGCCCGCGCGCGGGCAGCGGCGCCGCGACCGGGGCCGCCGACACCGGCAACTGCCCCCAGCCGACGACGTGCCCGGCCGGCGCCCACGCCGTCGCCGAGGCCAGCGACGCGGACACCGTCAACCACGCCTCACCGCCCGTCGCGGGCAGAGCGGGCAACGGGACCACTGTGCTCTGTCCTGATCGGACGGACGGAACGTCGAGAACACCTTCGGCGACCGCGGTTCCCTCGTCCTCCAGCACCCAGGTGAACGTGAGGTGCCCGGTGTCGGCGAAGTCGTAGTGGTTGCTCACCGCGATGCCGTCATCGCCGGCCGAGATCCGCACCGGTTCGATCACCTTCGCGAACTCGACCAGCCCGGGCGACGGCGTCCGGTCGGGGAAGAGCAGGCCGTCGATGACGAAGTTGCCGTCGTGGATCGGCTCGCCGAAGTCCCCGCCGTAGGCGAAGTGCCCGTCGGCGGCGAGCCCGTGGTCGATCCACTCCCAGAGGAACCCGCCCTGGCAGTTCGGGTACCGCTCGAACAGCTCGCGGTACTCCAGCAGGCCGCCCGGGCCGTTGCCCATCGCGTGCCCGTACTCGCACTGCAGGAACGGCAGGTCCCGCCGGCGCGCGTTGTCGTCGTCCCGGCGGCCGATCCGCTCGACTTCCTCGTGCGTGGCGTACATCCGGCTGTGCACGTCGACGTAGGCGCAGTCGTGGTCGCCTTCGTAGTGGATCGGCCGGCTCGGGTCGCGCCGGCGGACCCACTCGGCCATCCGCGCGAGGTTCTCGCCGGTGTGGCTTTCGTTGCCCAGCGACCAGAGGATCACGCTGGGCCGGTTCTTGTCCCGCTCGACCGTGCGCCGCATCCGGTCGAGGTACGCCTCGGCCCACCTCGGCTCGCCGCTGGGGTTGCCGGCCCAGCCGAGCAGCTCGAAGCCGTGGGTCTCCAGGTCGCACTCGTCGATCACCCAGAGGCCGAACGCGTCGCACAGCTCGAGGAACGCCGGGTCGGGCGGGTAGTGGCTGGTCCGGACCGCGTTGACGTTGTGCCGCTTCATCAGCAGCACGTCGGCCAGCGCCGTCTCCGGCGAGACCACGCGCCCGGTGCGCGGGTCGTGCTCGTGCCGGTTGACCCCGCGCAGCATCAGCGGCCGGCCGTTGACCTTGAGCTGCCCGCCCTCGACGGTGACGGTCCGGAACCCGATGCGCACCGGCACCCGCTCGGCCGCGGTGGTCAGCGTGCCTTCGTACAGCCGCGGGGTCTCGGCGCTCCACGGCTCGACCGGCAGCTCCAGCGCGTCCCCGGCCGGGTGCCCGGCGACGTCCAGCTCGGGCAGGTCCAGCAGGACGTCCGGGCCGGTCTCGACCCGGACCGTGCCCAGGCCGGTGGTGTGGTCGTAGTCCGCGCGGACCCAGTAGTCGCCGATGCCGCCGGCCGGGCGGGCGAGCAGGGTGACGGCGCGGAAGATGCCCGAGAGCCACCACATGTCCTGGTCTTCGAGGTAGCTGCCCGCCGACCACTGGTGCACGCGCACGACGAGGACGTTCCCGGACGGCCGCAGCAGCGACCCGACCTCGAACTCCGAGGGGAGCCTGCTGCCCTGCGTGACGCCGAGTTCGGTGCCGTTGAGCCAGATCCGGCCGCAGGAGTCGATGCCGTCGAAGCGCAGCACCGCGGACCCGGCCGGCCAGCCCGCGGGTAGGTCGAACCGCAGCCGGTGGTCGCCGGTCGGGTTGTCCGACGGCACGTGCGGCGGGTCGACCGGGAAGGGGTAGGGCACGTTCGTGTAGGCCGGGCGCCCGTGGCCGTGCAGCTGCCACAACGACGGGACCGGCAGCTCGTCCCACGCCGAGTCGTCGAAGTCCCCGCTTTCGACCCCCGCCGGCGCGGCCGCGAGGCTCGGCGACAGCCGGAACCGCCAGGTGCCGTTCAATGACAACGATGGCGCGTCGGAGGTGAAAGCCGCGCGCGGCGGAAGGGAACCGCGGCCCGGGCCGGGGTCTTCGAGGTACGACATGGGGTCCTTTCCGCACTCGGCAGGCGCCCGAGAACGTTCCCGTGAACGTTCACGGACCGCCCCGCAGTGTGCGGCGCGACGGCACCGGGTGTCAAGGGATCAGGCGGATTCGCGCAGGTGGAGGCCGGCGCGGACGATCAGTTCGGCGGGGTCGAGGGGAACCGCGCCGGTGACCAGGCGGGCCGCCTGCTCGACGGCCAGCGCGCCGACCGCGCGCGTGTCGATCGCGACGCTCGACAGCTCCGGCTCGACCAAGGTGCCGAGAGTGAGGCCGTCGAACCCGATCACGGCGAGGTCGGCGGGCACGCGCAGCCCGAACCGGCGGGCCTCGCGCAGGGCGCCGATGGCCATCACGTCGTTGAAGGCGAACAGGGCGGTGACGTCGGGGTGCGCGGCGAGCAGGGTGGCCAGCGCCGCGCCGCCGCCGTCGACGCTCTGGGCACCGGCGGCGATCCCGCCGGGCTGCACCGAGACCCCGCACCCGGCGGCGGCCCGCAGGAACCACCGGCGGCGGACGCTCGGGGCGGGGTGCCCGTCGAGCATGCCGATCCGCCGGTGCCCGCGCGAGACGAGGTGGGCAACGGCCTCCCGGACGCCGTCCTCGCCGTCGACCACGACCCCGCTGAACCGCGGCGTCCGCGGCTCGCGGTCGATGAGGACAACCGGGATCCCGGCGGTGAGCCGGTCGAGGTCCTCGTCGGCCCGGCCGAAGTAACCGGTGACGGCGTCGACCTGGGTGCCGATCACCCGCAGCGTGGCGAGTTCCTGGTCGGGGTCGTCGCCGGTGTCGTGCACGACGACGTGCCAGCCGCGCGCCCGCGCGGCCTCCAGGGCGCCCTTCGCCACCTCGGTGAAGAAGGGGTTGAGCAGATCCGGCACGACGAGGCCGATGGTGGTGGTGTCCGGCCGCACCAGCCCCCGCGCGAACCGGCTGGGCCGGTACCCGAGCTCCCGGGCGGCGTCGAGGACCCGCTGCTTGGTGCTGCCGTCGATCTCGGCCTTGTCGTTCAGCGCGCGCGAGACGGTCTGCCGGGAGACCCCGGCCGAGCGGGCGACGTCGTGGATCGTCACCCGCCGCGGTTCCGTGCTGCTCGAGGACACGGGGTCGAGTATGCCCGCTCCGACCCGGCGGTGAAGGACGGGCCGACCCCCGTGTTGGACGCCTTCGTCCCCGGCAAGTCCGTTGTCGTCCGGCAGAATCCGGTCACCTCTAAAGTACTTCCATGACGTCCGTCGATTCGCACACCGCGGTTCCGCAACTCGCGGCGCAGAGAGCCCTTTATCGTGGTCAGGCCAGCTCGATACCCACCCTTCCCGGTGGCAAGGCGGTTTGGCTTCCGCTTGCCCTCGAGCTCGTCAAACAAGTGGGCGACGGGCGCGTGGTGGAGCTCGACACGAACGCGGAGTTGTCGTTCGACATCGGTCGGATCGAGCCCCGTCAAGGTGGTGCCGCACCGAAACTGACGCCGGCCACCTGGCGCGAGTACTACTCCTTTTTGCGAGGCCTTCGGCTGGCGGAGAGCACGGCGGGCAAAATCCATCTCACCGCCACCGGATTGGAATTGCAGTCGAATCCGACGCCGGAACGTCTTTCGGTGATCCTGGCCGACCGCACGAGGTTCTTCGCCGAGGTGCTGGCCATCATCGCGGAGGGGGCGCTGACCGTGGACGAGGTCGATGACCTGCTCCAAGCGCGCTACGGGCAGTCCTGGCGCAGCAGGGGGAACACGCGCAGCCGGATGGACTGGCAAGAGGTTCTCGGCTTGATCGAAGCCGGCGGCAACCGGCGCTGGCAGCTGACTCCGGCCGGGCGCACTCTGCTCGAGGGACGGACGATCGTCACGCCGGAAGCCTTCGGCGACGAACCCGAACGCGTCGTGGAGGTCGCGGATCCTCCCGCGGAGGTTGCTGCCCTGCTCGCCGACCTCGCCGCATCGAACCGCCCGCACGAGTCCCGGAGCACCTACAACATCTGGGTGCCGAGTCCGCCGTCGAAGCCCAACAAGGTCGAGAACCTCAGGATCATCATCAACGCCGCGTTCGAAAGGATCGAGCGCGATGAGCTCTTCACGTTCATCTGCCAGACGTTCGAGCTGAAGCGCAGCAGTGTGGCATCGATGTTGCCGTTCATGCGCGCGTCGGGAATTCTCGTCGAGGTCGGTCGTGGGGTGTTCGAGGCCACGCCTGCGGCGAAGGCATGGGTCGATTCCGGCGACGACCTGAACTTCATCCGCATCCTCCACGCGAACATGCGGTTCGTCGGCGAGATGATCCGTGCGGTCGAAAACGACGCCACACGCAATGCGGTGTACGCCGAAGCCGCACTGTTCGGACTGAACGTCGACAAGAGCAGATGGATCGCCGGCTTTCTGCTCAATACCGGGCTCGTCGAAGAATCTCGGTACGGCAGTCTCCGGGCCACGCCGCGCGGGTCGGCCCTGGCTGCCGAGCTGCCTCTCGCGGAGGTACCGGCAACGCAGGGTGCACCCGGTGGGGAAGTCGCAGTCAGCCGGGTCGTCGAAGAGGGGACGTCGCCGAATCTGCGGGAAACCTTGGTCAGGTTGTCCCGCGAACCGCACGCCGGGGGTGAGGGTTCGGGCCGGGCCTTCGAGAAGGCGGTCCGGGACACCTTCCTCGCGCTGGGATTCGAGGCCCGCGCGGTGAGCGGCGCCGGCGACACCGACGTGCTCGTCCGATGGCGCGACGAGGACGGCGCGCCGTCCACGGCGATCATCGAGGCGAAATCCCGGGCGAGCGGCAGTGTCACGCACACCGATGTCAGCGACGTGGCGATCGAGACGCACAAGAACCGGCACCGTGCGAGCCTGGTCGCGATCGTCGGCCCGGGTTTCAACGGGGACACGATCAAGAACATGGCGGCGCAGAAGAGCTGGGCCCTGCTGGATGCCGAGCGGCTGGGGACCCTTGCCGAGGTGTCCGTCGAGCTGGGGCTTCGGCCGTGCGAGGTGGGCCGGATGTTCCAGGTTCCGAACGGGCTCTCGGACTTGGAGGACTTGATCGCCGATCGCCAGAGGGAGCTGGATGTGGCTTCGTTCCTGCTGGCCAAGCTGGCGGAAGAGGCGAGCGAATCCGGAGAAGCGATTTCGGCGCGCGACATTTCCCGGGATGGTCGTCGGACCGACCTGGCTCCCAGCGTCGACGAGGTGGTGGTGGCCATCGACGCACTGCTGCAGGCGCAGATCGGAGCGCTGCGGCTGGTGGATGTGGCCGACGACCCGAAATTCGCCACCTACGTCCTCGGCGACGCATCGGCCGGAGCGGGGCAGCTCCGTGCTCTCGCGGGAGCGATCGAGCGCGGGGTGGCCTCGGCCGGCAGGTCCGGATCGGTGGGCTGACCGCCCAGGTGCGGCCACCGCGTTCGCGTTCGGAAGGGCCGGCACGCGGGTCTGGGACGTCGACACGCGTGCCGGCCCCTTCCGTCACTCGGCCGGGGTCCGTTCGCGGCGCTTGACGAACCGCCAGCCCACCGCCAAGACCACCGCGAGCACCGGGATCGAGTAAAACGCGATCTTCTCGGCGCCGTCCGAGAAGCCCATCAAGGCCACCACCAGGGCCAGGAACCCCAGCGTCGCCCAGCCGCTGTACGGGGCCCACGGCATCCGGTACGCCGGGCGCTCCAGCTCGCCGCGCAGGGCGGCCTGGCGCAGGCGCAACTGGCAGAAGATCAACGTCGCCCAGGTGCTGATCACACCCAAGGACGCGATCGCGATGGCGATGTCGAACGCCTCCTTCGGGACCAGGTAGTTCAGCACCACGCCCAGCACGTACGCGACCGACGTGAACAGGATCCCGCCGTAGGGCACCTGGCGGCGGCTCATCCGGCTGACGAACGACGGCGCCTCGCCCTTCTCGGCCAGCGAGCGCAGGATCCGGCCCGTCGAATACAGGCCCGAGTTGACGCTGGACAGGGCCGCGGTCAGGACCACCGCGTTCATCACGTCGCCGATGCCCGGGATGCCGAGGCGGCTGAACACCGTCACGAACGGGCTCTCGTCGCCGCTGTAGAACGGCCACGGCAGCAGCATCGCCAGCAGCAGCACCGAGCCGACGTAGAACACGCCGATCCGCCAGACCACGCCGTTGATCGCCTTCGGCAGGACCTTGCGGGCGTCCTTCGTCTCGCCGGCCGCGATGCCGACGACCTCGATCGCCGAGTAGGCGAAGATGACCGCCTGCAGCGTCATCAGCGCGATGCCGATGCCGGCCGGGAAGAGTCCACTGTGGCCGGTCAGGTTGTGCGCGCCGGCCGGGGTGCCGCCGATGTCCGCGCTCGTCACCACCAGGCCCGCGCCGACGACCAGGAAGACGACGATGGCCAGCACCTTGACCACCGAGAACCAGAACTCCAGCTCGCCGAACACCTTGACCGACAGCAGGTTCACCATGAGCAGAACGCCCAGCGCGATCAGCGCGGTGATCCACTGCGGCACGCCCGGCAGCCACTTGTGCACGTAGATCGCGACCGCGGTGATCTCGGCGATCCCGGTCATCGCCCAGTTCACCCAGTACATCCAGCCGGAGGCGAAGCCGGCCCACGGCCCGATGAACTTGCGCGCGTAGGTGACGAAACTGCCGGAGCTGGGCTCATGCAGGACGAGTTCGCCGAGCGCGCGCATCACGAAGTACGCGGCGATCCCGCAGATCGCGTAGGAGAAGACCAGCGACGGGCCGACCTGGTGGAGCTTGCCACCGGCGCCGAGGAAGAGCCCGACGCCGATCGCGCCGCCGATGGCGATCATCTGCACTTGGCGGTTGCCCAGTGCTTTCGAGTAGCTTTCACCTTTTTCGGTGAGCAGCGAGGAATCCATGGTTACCGGACGCTAGAGCCGTGTGCGGCAGCTCACCAAGCAGGCTAAGGAAGACTTAAGGTGTGCCGGACATCACGCGAAGATCGGTCCGCGGATCGCGGACCCGGTTCCACCCGGGGTGCCCGCGGCCGGTTCCGGAGCGCCTTCTACGCTCGGGCCCGTGGATCTCGCGGCGCTGCTGGACCGGATAGCCGACGACGTCGCGACCGACGTCGGCCGCGGCGCCGTCGCGGCCTACATTCCCGCGCTGGCCAGGGTGGAGCCGGGGCGGTTCGGCATGGCGGTGGCCGAAGTGGACGGTGCGGTGCACGGCGTCGGCGACTGGGAGCACCCGTTCTCCGTGCAGAGCATGTCCAAAGTGTTCACCCTCGCGCTGACGCTTTCGCACGGCGACGGCGTGTGGGCGCGCGTCGGCCGGGAACCGTCCGGCGACCCGTTCAATTCGCTGGTGCAGCTGGAACACGAGGACGGCATTCCGCGCAATCCGTTCATCAACGCGGGCGCGCTGGTGGTGACCGACGAACTCGCCCGCCACGGCGACGCGGCGGACGCCTTGCTGGCCTTCCTCCGGCAGGAGAGCGGCCGTCCCGGGATCGCCGTGGACCCCGAAGTGGCGGCCTCGGAGGCGGGGCACGCCGACCGCAACCGTGCGCTCGCCTACTTCATGGCCTCCTACGGCAACATGCGCCACCCGGTGCCGTCGGTGCTGGACCAGTACGTCCGCCAGTGCTCGATCGCGATGAGCTGCGCGGACGTCGCCCGCTCGGCGTTGTTCCTGGCCCGCCACGGCCTCCGCAACGACGGCTCCCGCCTGCTCGGGCTCAGCGCGGCGAAGCGGATCAACGCGGTGATGCTGACCTGCGGCACGTACGACGCGGCGGGCGAATTCGCCTACCGCGTCGGCCTGCCGGGCAAGAGCGGCGTGGGCGGCGGCATCGTCGCGATCGTGCCGGGCCGCTGCGCGGTCTGCGTCTGGAGCCCGGGCCTGGACACGCGCGGCAACTCCGTCGCCGGCGTCGCCGCCCTCGACCGCTTCACGACGCTGACCGGCTGGTCGATTTTCTGACGTCAGCGCAAGTAGTTGTAGACGCTGGCGCGCGAGATCCCCAACAGGTCGGTCAGCGACGGCACCGCGTTCTTCAGCTCCAGGAACCCTCGCTCCTTCAGTGACCGCACCAGGTCCTTCTTGGCGGCCGCCGGGAGACTGCGCGGCGTGTGGCCGCGCTCGGTCGCGTAGTCCTCGACCAGGGCGCGCAGCTCCTCGCTCGTCCGGGCCCGCAGGGACTCGGTGACCGGGGCCGGTCCGTCGGTGGCGGCCAGCCGGGTCAGGGCGTGGGCCGCCGAGCCGAGCAGCGAGACGTCGAGGTTGAGGCACAGCGCCGCGACGTACTCGCCGTCCGAGTTGCGGAGGCCGATCGACGTGCTCTTCGCGGGCCGGCCGTCCGGGAAGCGGTTCGGGTAGTTCTGCAGCACGTCCGGGAACCCGGGGTCGGCGATCCGGGCCAGGCCCAGCTCGGTCGCCGGGTCGCCGGCCGCGCGGCCGGAGAGGCCGCCTTCGATCGCGCGCACCGCGTGAGCCGGGTCGCGCAGGTCGTGCAGCACCACCTCGCACAGGCCCGGGAACATCCGGCCGACGGCGTGGGCGATCTTCTCCGCCTCGCGCAGCAGCAGCTCGTCCTCGGTCATCCGATCAGCTCCCGCAGCTTGTCGGCCGCCTTGAGGCCGGAGCCGGTGAGCACGACGACCGTGGTTTCGCCGTCCCGGATGGCGCCCCGCGCGCGGAAGACGTCGATCGCCGCCGCGGCCGTGGCGCTGGTCGGTTCCGCGTACAGGCCGACGGCCGCCAGGCGCCGGGCGGCCGCCGCGATGGCGTCCTCGCCGATCGCCGCGGTGTCCCCGCCCGAGCGCCGGATCGCCGCGAGGACCTCCGGCAGCCGCACCGGACGGCGGATCGCCGTGCCTTCGGCGACGGTCGGGGCGAACTCCGGCGGCTGGCGGTCGTGGAAGGCCGCGTCGAGGGGGGAGCAATTGCGCGGCTGCGCGACCAGCAGCCGCGGGCGCCGCGTGATCGACCCGGCTTCGAGGAGCTCCCCGAACCCGAGGTCGCAGCCCAGCACGATGCTGCCCGCGCCGGCCACGGTGACGACGGCGTCCGGGGCGCGGAAGCCGAGGTCTTCCCACAGCTCGTAGGCCAGGGTCTTGGTGCCCTGCAGGAAGAACGGGTGCCAGTTGTGGCTCGCGTAGGTCGTGCGGCCCGACCGGCGGACGGCTTCGGCGGCGGTGTCGTCGCGGGTGCCCGGCACCAGCTCGACGGCCGCGCCGTACGCGCGAGCCTGGAGCACCTTCGCCGGTGACGTCCCCTCCGGGGCCAGCACGGTCGCCGCGATCCCGGCGGCGGCGCTGTAGGCCGCCACCGACGAGCCGCCGTTGCCGGAGCTGTCCTCCAGGAGCGCCCGGACCCCGGCGCCGGCCAGCGCGGAGACTATGACGCTGGAGCCGCGGTCCTTGAAGCTGCCGGTCGGGCTGAACCACTCGAGCTTGAACCGGACGTCGGCACCGGCCCAGTCCCGGGGGACGAGCGGGGTGCAGCCTTCCCCGAGCGACACCGGGCGCAGGTCGCCGGGCAGCGCGGCCCGGTAGCGCCAGAGCGAGCGCACGCCGGTGTCGACGTCCTCCGGGCGCAGGCCGGGCCGGGGTGCCACGGTCAGCGGGGCACCGTCGTCGCCGCGCCAGCGCAACGGGTCGCCGGGGTAGCGCGTCCCCGATCGCTCGTCGGTGTACCAGTACTCCACCGCCACCTCCAGGTCTGGACGAACAGTCCAAGCTTAGACGTACTGTCTAGTACTACTCCGGAGTACGCGAAATGTCTTCAGCTTCTTCTCAGGAAAAGCCTGTAACGCGGCGGCGGGAAATCTCGATCACGCGCGCCTGCCCGGCGCACCGCCGGTGGTCGCCCGAATACCGGCGGTCGCCCCGGCTGGGATGGATGTGGCCTCCGACGTCCCTGTTCGTGGTCTCGTGAGCACCGAAAATCCCGGAGGGCGGCGAATCCACTGTGGACTCACCGCGTTGCGGGGAGCTGTGTCGTCAATTCCTATGCCGATTCTTCCGCGGCCTGTGAGAATTCCGGGTAAATCGTCGGCGGCAGGCATTCGGCTGCGGCTTGTTCGGATCGGCGAAGCGACCGTCTCGGGCCCTCTGCTTTACCGGCGGGATAAGCGCCGGGGGTCCCCGGGAAACGTCGGACCCGACGGACGGCGTGGTCCGGATCGGCCAGTGCACGCAGGTCCACCAGGCGGGATGGCTTGCGCCGTCCGGCGGTGCGTGGCGGGTGGACCACGTCCCGAACCGGTCCACTCCCGGCCGGACCGGGCAATGGTCGTGGCCTGTGCCGGGGCGGGAACGTGACGGCGACGTTAAATTCTTGCGCCGCCGGCCTGGTCGCTCCGGAATTTTCTGAACCCCGGCGATGAAATCGCTGCGGCTTGTTGACGGCGCGGAAGGAACCCGCTTAAGTACTCCCCGTTACCCTTCACCCTTTCGTGCGTAGCGGGAGTTCCCATGCGTCTCTCGAAAGACGACTCCGTGCCGGCCGGGCTGGTCGTCGCCGTGTCGCCGCTGCGGTGGCCGTCGGCGCGCGGGGTCGCCGCCGCCGCACGCGGGGGCGGGCTCGGCGTGCTCGACCTCACGGCCGGAGGCACCGCGGCCGCGGACGAGCTCGCGCTGCTCGGCGAATGGGGCGTCCCGGCGTTCGGGGTCCGGCTGGCCGGCCCGGCGGACCTGCCCGACGCCGTGACCACCGTGCTGCTGACCGAAGACGCCGAGGGCACGCCGCGGGACTTCCCCGGACGGCGAGTGCTGGCCGAGGTCACCTCCCGCGCCGCGGCCGGCCGGGCCGTCGCCGCCGGCGCCCACGGCCTGATCGCCCGCGGCCACGAAAGCGGCGGCCGGGTCGGGGAACTGAGCACCTTCGTGCTGCTGCAGGCCCTGCTCGCCGACGGCACCCTGGACGTCCCGGTGTGGGCCGCGGGCGGCATCGGGCCGCACACCGCCGCGGCCGCCATCGCCGGTGGCGCGGCCGGCGTCGTCGTCGACACCCAGCTCGCCCTGCTCCCGGAAGCCGAACTGCCGTCGGCCCTGACCACCGCCGTCACCGGGCTCGACGGCTCGGAAACGACCGTCACCGACGGCGTCCGCGTGCTGGCCCGCCGCGGCATCGCACCCCTGGAAGCCGGCCAGGACGTCTTCCTCGCCACCCGGTTCCGCGACCGCTGGGGCACGGTGACCGCGGCGGTGCGCGGCCTGGCCGACGCCGTCGGCCAGGCCCTCCGCCTGCCGGACGCGGTGCTGGGCCCCGGCAGCGCGGGCAGCCACGCGCTCGGCACGGCCCTCCCGGTCGCCCAGGGGCCGATGACCCGGGTCAGCGACCAGCCCGCCTTCGCGGCCGAGGTCGCCGCGGGCGGCGCGCTGCCGTTCATCGCGCTAGCCCTGTCCGGCCCGGAACAGACCCGCGACGTGCTGGAACGGACCCGCGCGGCGGTGGGCGGCGCCCCCTGGGGCGTCGGCGTCCTCGGGTTCGCCGCCGACGACGTCAAGGCCGCGCAGCTGGCGGTGATCCGCGAACTCCGGCCGACGCACGCGATCATCGCCGGCGGCCGGCCCGCGCAGGCCGTGGCGCTGGAAGAGGCCGGCATCGCCACCTTCCTGCACGTGCCCTCGCCGGGCCTGCTGAAGCAGTTCCTCGAAGCGGGCGCCCGCAAGTTCGTCTTCGAAGGCTCCGAGTGCGGCGGTCACGTCGGCCCGCGCACCAGCTTCCCGTTGTGGGAGGCCCAGCTCGGCGTGCTCGCCGACTTCCTCGCGGCCGGCCCGGACGCGGCCGCGGACCTGCAGCTGCTGTTCGCCGGCGGCATCCACGACGAACGCTCGGCCGCGATGGTGGCCGCCCTCGCCGCCCCGGTGGCCGCGCGCGGCGCGGCGATCGGCGTGCTGATGGGCACCGCCTACCTCTTCACGCGCGAGGCCGTCGACGCGGGTGCCGTGCTCCCGTTGTTCCAGCGCAGCCTCCTCGAAGCCGGGCACACCGACCTCCTCGAGACCGCGCCGGGCCACGCCACCCGCTGCGTGCGCAGCCCGTTCACCGAGGAGTACGCGGCGATCAAGGCGGACCTCGCCGAGCGCGGCGTCCCGAGCCGCGACGCCTGGGAAAAGCTGGAAACGCTGAACGTCGGGCGGCTCCGCCTGGCGAGCAAGGGCATCGAGCGCGTCGGCGCCGAACTGCGGGACGTCGGCGAAGATCGTCAGCACGCCGAAGGCATGTTCATGGCCGGCGAAGTCGCCGTGCTGCGCTCGGCCGTCACCACGATCGCCGACCTGCACCACTCGGTCGGCGAAGGCGCCAACGCGTTCCTCCGGGCACGGGCAGCCCAATTCGGCGCCACCGAGGCCGAACCGAGCGCGCCGGCGCCGCTGGACATCGCGATCGTCGGCATGGCGTGCATGTTCCCGCAGGCCCCGGACCTGGCCGCGTTCTGGGCGAACGTGCTGGCCGGCACCGACGCGGTCACCGAGGTGCCCCCGCAGCGCTGGGACACCTCCCTGTACTACGACCCCGAGGGCCAGGGGGAACGGACGCCGTCGCGCTGGGGCGGGTTCCTGCCCGAGATCGGCTTCGACCCGCTGAAGTACGGCATTCCGCCGTCGTCGCTGGCCAGCATCGAACCGGTGCAGCTGCTCGCCCTGGAGGCCGCACATCGCGCGCTGGCCGACGCGGGCTACGCCGACCGCGCGTTCGACCGGGCCCGGACGTCGGTCGTGTTCGGCGCCGAAGCGGGCAGCGACCTGTCGAACGCGATGACCCTGCGGTCCGTGCTGCCGTCCTACCTCGGCGAACTCCCGTCCGAACTGGACGAACGGCTGCCGAAGATCACCGAGGACTCCTTCCCGGGCGTGCTCGCCAACGTCATCGCCGGGCGCATCGCCAACCGGCTCGACCTGGGCGGCGCCAACTACACCGTCGACGCCGCGTGCGCGTCCTCGCTGACCGCGGTCGACGTCGCCTGCAAGGAACTGACCGCCGGCACCAGCGACCTCGTCCTGTGCGGCGGCGCGGACCTGCACAACGGCATCAACGACTACCTCCTGTTCGCCTCGGCGCACGCGCTCTCGCCGACCGGCCGGTCGGCGACGTTCGACAGCGCGGCCGACGGCATCGCGCTCGGCGAAGGCGTCGCCTGCCTCGCCCTGAAGCGCCTCGCCGACGCCGAACGCGACGGCGACCGCGTGTACGCCGTGATCAAGGGCGTCGGCGCGGCTTCGGACGGCCGCGCGCTGGGGTTGACGGCGCCGCGGCCCGAGGGGCAGCACACCGCGCTGACCCGCGCCTACCGCAACGCCGGTGTCTCGCCCGCGCGCGTCGGGCTGGTCGAGGCGCACGGGACCGGCACCGTCGTCGGCGACCGGACCGAGCTGGGCACGCTGACCCAGGTGTTCACCGAGGCCGGCGCCGCTCCGGGCGCGTGCACGATCGGCTCGGTGAAGTCCCAGATCGGGCACACCAAGTGCGCCGCGGGCCTGGCCGGGCTGATCAAGGCCGCCCTCTCCGTGCACACCGGCGTCAAACCGCCGACGCTGCACCTCACGGCGCCGAACCCGGCCTGGGACCCGGCGACGAGCCCGTTCGTCTTCCAGTCGGCCGCGCAGCCGTGGACCGCGCCACCGGCGGAGCGGCTGGCCGGGGTCAGCGCGTTCGGCTTCGGCGGCACCAACTTCCACGTCGTGCTCGCCGCCCACGACGGCGTCCCGCCCGCGCAGGCCGCCGACGAGTGGCCGGCCGAGCTGTTCACCTTCGCGACGGAGCCGGCGGCGCGGGATCTGCTCGACCTGGCTTCGGAAGTCCCTTCTCCGTGGCGGTTGCGGGACCTCGCCCTGGCGGCGGCCCAGCGGGCACAGGGACGTCCCGCCCGCCTCGCCGTCGTGGCGTCCACTGTGGACGAACTGGCCGGACTGCTGCGGCAGGCACTGGACGGGCACGACGCCCCCGGGGTGTTCCGCGCGGACGACACCGTGGCGGGCGAAGTCGCGGTGCTGTTCCCCGGGCAGGGCAGCCAGCGGCCGGGCATGTTCGCCGAGCTGTTCGTCACCTTCCCCGAGCTGCAGCGGTACCTGCGGCTCGACCCGGCGACGGCCGAGGTCGTCTTCGGCCCGGCGGTGTTCGGGGAGCCGGCGCGGCGGGACTCCGTCGAGCGGGTCACCGACACGCGCGTCGCCCAGCCCGCGCTCGGGATGGCCGGCCTGGCCGCGTTCCGGCTGCTGACTCGCGCCGGTGTGCGGCCCGCGATGCTCGGCGGGCACAGCTACGGCGAGCTGACGGCTCTGGCCGCGGCGGGCGCCTTCACGCCGGAAGGGCTGGTGCACGCGAGCCACGTCCGGGCGGCGGCGATCCTCGACGCGGTTCCCGCCGACGACCCGGGCGCGATGGCCGCGGTGTCGGCGTCCGCCAGCGAAGTCCTCGCTGTCCTGGGGGAATCGCCGGTCGTCCTGGCGAACCACAACTCGCCCGAGCAGACGGTGATTTCCGGGCCGACGGCCGACGTCGAGGCGGCGGTCGGGCAGCTGCGGGCCGCCGGGCTGGGCGCCAAGCGGATCCAGGTGGCGTGCGCGTTCCACAGCTCGCTGGTGGCGCCGGCGGGGGAGACGTTCGGCCGGGCCCTGGAGGCGATCGGCGTCGTGCGGCCCGCGGTTGCGGTGTACGGCAACCGGACGGCCGGGCCCTACCCGGAGGCGCCGGACGCGATCCGCGGCGAGCTGGCCGCGCAGCTGGGCTCACCGGTCCGGTTCGTGGAGCAGGTCGAGGCGATGTACGCGGCCGGGGCGCGGGTGTTCGTCGAGGCCGGGCCCGGGGTCGTGCTGGCCAGGCAGGTCGCCGCCATCCTCGGCGACCGGCCGCACCGGACGGTCGGGTTCGAGCAGCCGGGCCGTCGTGGCCTGCCGGGCTTCCTCGGCGCGCTGGCGCAGCTCGCGGTGTCCGGGGTGCCGCTCGAGACGGGCTGGCTGTTCCGCGGGCGTGACGCCGTCGACGCGTTCGTGGTGCCGCGGCCGAAGCGTCCCGGGTGGACGGTCGACGGCCACCTCCTCCGCACGGCGGACGGCACGATCCCGGCGGGCGCCCTCCGCCCGGCGGAGCGGGTCTCGTTCGGGGTGGCGGCCGCGGCACCGGCGGCGACGTCGGAGGCGATGGTCGCGGACTTCCTGCGCACGAGCCGCGAGATGATCGCCGCCCAGCGCGACGTCCTGTTGGGCTTCCTCGGCTCGGACGCTCCGTTGCCTACCCCGGTCCCGGTCCCGGTCGTCGAGCAGCCCGCGGTGGTGGTGCCGGTCGCGCTGCCGAAGCCCGCCTCGGTGCTGCAGACCGTCGTCGAGGTGATCGGGGAGCGGACGGGCTACCCGGTGGAGATGATCGAGCCGGACCTCGATCTGGAAGCCGACCTGAGCGTGGATTCGATCAAGCGGGCGGAGATCGCGGGCGAGCTGGCGTCCCGGCTGGGGCTGGCCGGCGGCGACGTGGAGGAGTTCGCGAAGGCCCGCACAGCGGCGGCGATCGCGTCGCTGATCGGCCCCGCGCCGGCCCCGGCGGCTGCGGTGCCGGCGCTGGCGACCGTGGTGGCGGTGATCGGCGAGCGGACGGGCTACCCGGTGGAGATGATCGAGCCGGACCTCGATCTGGAAGCCGACCTGAGCGTCGACTCCATCAAACGCGCCGAAATCGCCGGGGAACTGGCGACGCGCCTGGGGCTCGACCTGGGTGGCGACGTCGAGGAACTGGCCAAGGCCCGCACCGCCGCGGCGATCGCCGACCTCATCGACGGCGAACGTCCCCCAGCGGCATCGGACGCCACCTCGGGACGCTGGGAGCCGGGCGAACCCGCGCCGCTCATCGTGGCACCGAAACGCCTGGTCATGGCCGAAGCCGCCCTGCCACCCGCCGAGACGCCCGACGTCACCGGGCGGAAATTCCTGCTCCTCGGGCGGGGGCCGCTCGCCGAAGCCGTCCGGACCCACCTCACCGGGCTCGGCGCGACCGCCGAGGTCGCCGACGAGGTCCGCGCCGGGTTCGACGGGGTCCTCTTCCTCCCCGGCACCGCGCTGCCCGCCGCCTTCCCGCAGTACCAGGCCGCCCTCGCGACGAACCCGGCCTGGCTGCTCACCGCCGGGCCGGGCGAAGGCCTGCGCGGCTTCCACCGCAGCCTCGCCCGCGAATACCCGGGCACTCTCACCCGCGTGGTCGAGCTGTCCCCGGACGAAACCCCCGGCAACCAAGCCACCGCACTGGTCCAGGAACTGTCCACAGCAGACCGTGAACCGGTCGTCGTCCGGGAAGACAACGCTCGCAAGGGCTTCCGGATGACCGAGCGGGACCTCGGCCCGCTCGCCACCAATGGCGCGGGTCCGGCCGGCGACGGCGCCGCCGAAGCCGCCGCCATCGGCCTGACGCGGGACTCGGTCGTCCTGCTCGTCGGGGGCGCCAAGGGCATCACCGCCCGGTTCGCCACCACCCTCGCCGCGGCCGCCGGGTGCCGGATCGAACTGCTCGGCCGGACCCCCGTGCCCGCCCACCACGACGAACACCCGCAGGCCACGACGGCCCAAGACCTCCGCGCCGCGCTCATCGGCACCGGCCTGAAGAGCCCCGCCGAGATCGAACGGGCCGTCCGCCGGATCCAGGGCGAACGCGAGGTCCGGCAGACCCTGGCCAAGCTCGAAGCCCTCGGCAGCCCGGCGCGCTACCAGTCGGTCGACATGCTCGACGCCGAAGCCGTGCACCGCGCGGTCAAGGAGATCCACGCCGAGCACGGCCGGCTCGACGGCATCGTCTACGCGGCCGGCGTCATCGAGGACAAGCTCGTCGCCGAGAAGACGCCCGAGTCGTTCGAGCGCGTCTACAGCACCAAGGCCGACGGCGCCCGCACCCTCCTCGAAGCGACCGCCGACCTGCCCGAAGAGCCCGCTTTCGTCGTCCTGTTCGGCAGCATCGCCGCCGCCCTCGGCAACCGCGGCCAGTCCGACTACGCCGCCGCGAACGACGCCCTCGAGGCGCTCGGCCGCCAGTGGCCGGCCGGGCGGGCGGTGACCGTCCACTGGGGACCGTGGGCCCCGACCGGTGAGCACGACGGCATGGTGACGCCCGCACTCATGCGCGACTACGCCCGCCGCGGCATCGCGCTGATCGACCCGGAGGAGGGCACCCTCGGGCTGCTGCGCGAGCTGGCCTGGGGCCGTCCGGACACCGGCGCCGTCGTCCACACCGCCTCGGGCTGGTGACCGGCGTGCGCGTGGCCATCGTCGGGATGTCGGTCCTGCTCCCCGGCGCCCCCGACCTGGCGAGCTACTGGCGCAACCTCGCGGGCGGCGTCGACGCGATCACCGAGGTGCCGCCCGGCAAGTGGGACCACGCGCACTACGCGCCGGACGAGCAGCGCCGGGCCGACCGGGTCTACTGCCGGCGCGGAGGCTTCGTCGACGAACTGGCCGAAGTGGACGTCACCGGCTTCGGGATCATGCCGAACTCCGTGCCCGCCACCGAGCCCGACCAGCTGATCGCGCTGCGGGTGGCGGCGCAGGCCGTCGCCGACGCCGGTGGCCCGGACCGGCTGCCCGCCGACCGCGCCAAGGTCGGGGTCGTGCTCGGCCGCGGCGGGTACCTGACGCCGGGGCTGGTCCGGCTCGACCAGCGGGTCCGCACCGCGAGCCAGCTCGTCCGCACCCTCGGCGAGCTCCTGCCCGACCTGGACGCCGACCGGCTCGACGCCGTCCGCCAGGCCTTCACCGACCAGCTCGGCCCAGAGGCACCCGAGTCCGCGATCGGGCTGGTGCCGAACCTGGCCGCGTCCCGGCTGGCCAACCGCCTCGACCTGCGCGGCCCGGCCTACACGGTGGACGCCGCGTGCGCGTCCTCGCTGATCGCCGTCGACCACGCCGTGCGGGAGCTCGCCACCGGCCGGTGCGACGTCGTCCTCGCCGGCGGGGTGCACCACTGCCACGACATCACCTTCTGGAGCGTGTTCACCCAGCTCGGCGCGCTGTCGCCGTCGGAGCGGATCCGGCCGTTCCACCGCGACGCCGACGGGGTGCTGATCGGCGAAGGCACCGGCGTCGTCGTCCTCAAGCGCCTCGAAGACGCCCAGCGCGACGGCGACCGCGTCTACGCCGTGATCACCGGGACCGGGGTCGCCTCCGACGGCCGGACCGCGAGCCTGGCCAGCCCCGACTCCGGCGGCCAGGTCCGGGCCGTCCGCCAGGCGTGGGCCGCGGCCGGCCTCGATCCGGCCGCCCCGGACTCCATCGGCCTGCTGGAGGCGCACGGCACCGCGACCCCGGCCGGCGACGCCGCGGAACTCACCACGCTGAGAGAGGTCTTCGGAAGCGCGGGCGCTGCCGTTCTGGGCTCGGTCAAGTCGATGATCGGCCACACGATGCCCGCGGCCGGGATCGCCGGGCTGGTCAAGGCGGCCCTGGCCGTGCACTACGGCGTCCTGCTGCCCACGCTGCACTGCGACGACCCGCACCCGGAACTGGCCAGGACCCGCTTTTCCACGCTGGCCGCCGCCGCGCCGTGGGACGCGCCGGTGCGCCGCGCCGGGGTCAACGCGTTCGGCTTCGGCGGGATCAACGCCCACGTCGTCCTCGAACAGGCCCCGGGTCGCGCGAAGCCGGTCGTGGTGCGCGAGCCCGAACGCGTGCTGCGGCTCGCCGCGCCGACCCTCGACGCGCTGCGCGAGGCGTTCGACCGGCCCGGTACCCGGGAACCCGGCGAAGGTCCGGTCCGGCTCGGCATCGTCGACCCGACGGAGAAACGGCTGGCCCTGGCCCGGAAGGTCCTGACGCGCGGCCGGGCCTGGCGCGGCCGCAACGACGTCTGGTTCGCCGACCGCCCCCTGCTCGGGCCGGGCGGCGGCAAGATCGCGTTCCTCTTCCCCGGTTTGGAGTCGGAACTCACGCTGAACTGCGGCGACGTCGCCCGCCACTTCGGCCTGCCCTGGAAACACGCGGACGTCGAGGTCGGCGACGTCGGGCGGCAGGGGGCGGCGGTGTTCGAGCTGGGCCGGCTGCTGCACGGCGCCCTCGGCCGGCTCGGCGTCACGCCGGACGCCGTCGCCGGGCACAGCCTGGGCGAATGGACGGCGATGGCCGTCGCCGGCGTCTACGCCGAAGAAGAGGTCGACACCTTCCTCGCCGGCTTCGACCCGGACGCGCTCGTCGTCCCCGGCCTCGCCTTCGCCGCGATCGGCGCGCCCGCGCCGCGGGTGACCGACGAGCTGGCCGGGCGGGCGGATGTCGTGCTCTCCCACGACAACTCCCCGAACCAGGCGATGATCTGCGGGCCGGAAGCGGCCGTCGGCGCGCTCGTGCGGCGGTTCCGCGACGCCGGGATCGTGGCGCAGGTGCTGCCGTTCCGCTCCGGCTTCCACACCCCGATGCTGCGGCCGTACCTGGACCCGATCCGGGCGGCGGCCGAGCGCTTCACGCTGCACCCGCCCGCTCTGCCGCTCTGGTCGGCGACCACGGTGTCGGAATACCCGGCGGGCGAGGCCGAGGTCCGCGAGCTGTTCGTGCGCCACCTGCTGCAGCCGGTCCGGTTCCGCCCGCTCGTGCGGGCCCTGCACGGCGCCGGGTTCCGCGCGTTCGTCCAGGTGGGCGCCGGGCAGCTCGGCTCGCTGGTCGGCGACACCCTGCACGGCGAGGAACACCTGGTCGTGGCCGCGCACTCGGCGCACCGACCCGGGCTCGCGCAGCTGCGGCGGGTCGCGACCGCGCTGTGGGCCGACGGTCTGGACGTCGACTTCTCGCGCCTGCCCGGCGAACGCCCGGCCGCGCCCAAGGCGGTCAAGCTCGATCTCGGCGGCCGCCTGATCTCCCTGGACGACCGGGTCCGCGCGCGGATCGCGCTGCCGGCCGCCCGGTCGTCTACTGTGGACGATCTGGCCGCGAAGGGCCCGCTCGCCGCGGAGTTCGCTGCCCTGCTGGCCGACACGGCCGAGCTGGCGTCGACCGTGCTCGCCGGCCCGGCGCGCCGGCTCCCGGCACCGCGGGCGCTCGACACCACCCTCACCGTGTCACTCGCAACGATGCCGTACCTGCTCGACCACTGCTTCTTCAAGCAGCCACCCCGAGCCGACCCCGGCGATCGCTGGCCGGTCGTCCCGGCGACCACGGTGATCGACCACCTCATGCGGTTCGCCGAGCAGGCCGCCCCCGGACGGCAGGCGGTCGCCGTGCACGACGTGCGGCTCAGCCAGTGGATCACCGCGGTCCCGGCGGTCACCGTGCCGGTGCGCGTCCGGCCCCAGGGCCCGGACCGGGTGCACGCGGCCATCACCGGCTACTCCCAGGCCGTCGTCGAGCTCGCCCCGCAGTACCCGGCCGCCGCACCGGCGCCGTGGCGGTTCCCGGTGTCGGCCGAGCACGTGCCCGAGACCACGGCAGCGCAGCTGTACGACGAGCGCTGGCTGTTCCACGGCCCGCGCTTCCAGGGCGTCACCGAACTGACCGCCGTCGGCGACCGGCACGTGCGGGCCGTGCTGACCACCCCGGCCGCGCCCGGCGCGCTGCTCGACAACGTCGGCCAGGTGCTCGGCTACTGGATCATGTCCCGGCTGCCCGAACGGACCACCGTCTTCCCGGTCGCCATGCGCGAAATCCGGTTCCACGGCCCGCACCCGGCCCCGGGCGAGCGCCTGGAGTGCCTGGTCCGGATCACCGGGCTGACCGACGAGTTTCTCGACGCGGACATGCAGCTCGTCCACGACGGCCGGGTCTGGGCCGAATTCACCGGCTGGCGCGACCGGCGGTTCGACAGCACGGCGCACATCCGGCAGGCCGACCGGACGCCGGAGCGGTCGACGCTGTCGCACGAGCAGCCGGGCGGCTGGGCCCTGGTGCGCGAGCAGTGGCCCGACCTGGCCACCCGCGAGCTGATCATGCGCAACTACCTCGCCGGCCCCGAACGCGACGCCTACGACCGCCGTCCGCCGCGCGGGCGGCGCCAGTGGCTGCTCGGCCGGATCGCGGCCAAGGACGCGGTCCGCCAGTTCCTCTGGGCCCGCGGCGAACCCGAGATGTTCCCCGCCGAACTGCGGATCGGCAACGACGAGAGCGGCCGGCCGTTCGCGACCGGCGCCTATGGCCGGGAACTGCCCCCGGTGACGATTTCCGTGGCGCACCGCGCCGAAGCCGGGGTGTCGATCGCGCGGTTCGGGCCGTGCGGCATCGACATCGAAGAGGTGGCCCCGCGCGCGGAGTCCACTGTGGAGGCCGCGCTCGGCCCGGGCGAGCTGGCGCTGTTCGCGAGCCTGCCGGGCGACCCGGAGCAGTGGTTCGCCCGGTTCTGGACGGCGAAGGAGGCCGTCGCGAAGCTGCGCGGCACCGGCCTGCGCGGGGAACCCCGGGACTTCGAGGTCGTCGCGGCGACCCCGGAAGAGCTGACCGTCCGCGTCGTGGGCCGCGCGTACCGCGTGTGCTGTGCCGACGTCGAGAACCCGCCCGGTGCGCCGCCGCGCCGCTACGTCGTCGCCTGGACCGAAGAGACGAAGGAGACTGCCGGATGAGCATCGAGACCACGGCCGCGAACGAGGTGACCGTGCTCGCCCAGCTCAGCGGGATGCTGCGCGAGCTGCTCGAGGAGTACGGGCTGGACGACGCGGAAATCACCATGGAGACGACGTTCCACGACGATCTCGAGCTGGAGAGCGTCGACCTGGTGGCGCTGTCCGGGCAGCTGCGCGAGCACTACGGCGACCGCATCAACTTCGCCACCTTCATCGCCGAGCGCGACCTGGACGAGATCATCGCGCTGACCGTCGGCGAGCTCGTCCGGTACATCGTCGCCTCCCTGCGGGCGACGGCGTGAGCCGGATCCGCGCGGGCGAGCTGGACGTGCACGTCCAGCGGCTCACCCCGGACCTGCCCGCGGGCGGCGACGCGCCGATCGTGGTGTGCGTCCACGGCCTGCTGACCGACAGCCTGGCCAGCTACTACTTCACGCTCGGCCCGGCCTTCGCCGAGCGCGGCCTCGACGTGCTGATGTACGACCTGCGCGGGCACGGCCGGACAACCCGCCCGGCGTCCGGGTACCGGCTGGAGCGGTTCGTCGACGACCTCGTCGCGGTCCTCGACGCCTGCGACGTCACCCGGCCCGTCCACGTCGTCGGCAACTCCTTCGGCGCCTCGGTGGCGCTCGGGCTGGCCGCCGCCCGGCCCCACCGGGTGGCCAGCGTGGTCGTGCTCGAAGGCGAACCGCCGACCGAGGAGTGGACCCGGCACATGGCCGACGGGCTCGCCGACGCCAAGACCCGGCTGGCGATCGACGAGGTGATCGGCTGGATCGCCGACCACCACGGAGCGCACACCGCCCGGCTGTCCAGAGCCGCGAACAAGATCCTGCAGACCACCACGATCGCCGAGGACATCCCGCGCAGCGCCACGATCGCAGCGGACCTCTCGGCGGTCCGCTGCCCGGTGTTCGCCATCTTCGGCGGCGACTCGGGACTGGCGGCGCAGGTGCCGCACTTCGAGACGCACCTCGAAGGCCGCTGCGTCGTGCTGCCCGAGCAGGGGCATTCGGTGCTGGTCGAGCGGACCGCGGAGGTCATCGAGCTGATCGCGGACTGGGTCCGCGACACCGCGCGCACGCAGGCGCGGGTGCGGTAGTGGCGCGGTTCCTCTTCGTCGTCCCGCCCCTGGTGGGGCACGTCAACCCGGCCGTCGGCGTGGCGGCCGAGCTCACCGCGCGCGGCCACGAGGTCGCCTGGGCGGGCCACGGCGAACTGCTGTGGCAGCTGGCCGGCCCGGAGGCGCTGGTGTTCTCCTGCGCCGCAGGGGACCCGCCCGTGCGCCCGGCCGGCCTGAAGGGCCCGGCGGCGCTGCGGTTCCTGTGGCAGGACTTCCTCGTCCCCCTGGCCGACGCGATGGCCCCCGGCGTGGCCGCGGCGCTCGACGCCTTCGAGCCGCACGTCGTGGTCGCCGACCAGCAGGCCCTCGCCGGGGGCCTGCTCGCCGAAGCCGCCGGCCTGCCGTGGGTCACGTCGGCGACGACGTCGGCCGAGCTCGTCGACCCGCTGGCCGGGATGCCGAAGGTCGGGGCGTGGGTCGGCGAGCTGCTCGACGGGCTGCGCGCGCGGATCGCCGGCGGCCGGGGCGGGGCGGACCCGCGGTTCTCCCCGCACGGCGTCCTCGCCTTCACCACCCGCGAACTGCTCGGCGCGGCCACCCTGCCCGCGGCGGTCCGGCTCGTCGGGCCCGCCCTCGGCGCCCGGCCGTCCACAACGGACTTCCCGTGGGAGTGGCTCGACCCGCTGCGGCCGACCGTGCTGGTCTCCCTGGGGACGGCGAACACGTCCGCGGGCGCCGGGTTCCTGGCGGCGACGGCGGAGGCGTTCGCCGGGACGAGCGTGCGCGCGGTGATCACCGACCCGGGCGGCGTGCTCGGCGACGTCCCGCCGAACGTCCTGGTGCGCCCGAGCGTCCCGCAGCTGCCGCTGCTGTCCCGGGTCGACGCCGTGCTGTGCCACGCGGGCCACAACACGGTCTGCGAAACGCTGTGGCACGGCCTGCCGCTGGTGGTCGCGCCGATCCGCGACGACCAGCCGGTCGTGGCGGCCCAGGTGGTCGCGGCGGGTGCGGGCGTCCGCCTGCGGTTCGGCCGCGCGGACGCACCCCGCATCGCAGCGGCGGTCGAGGAAGTCCTGACGGAACCGTCGTACCGCCGCGCGGCCGAGGTCGTGGCGGCCTCGTTCCACGCGGCCGGCGGCAGCGCGACGGCGGCCGGGCACCTGGAGCAGCTGGCGTTGGAGAGCCTGGCGCACCTTTCCCGCTGAAGCCGTGATACCCCGGAAAACCGGGCCGTTGGCCTGGGCACGGGAGCGCGGGCGCGAACGAAATGACCGTGCAGGCGTACGCGCAGAACGCCGGTGCACTCGAATTCCACCGCACGCACGGGTTCCGCCCGTTTCTGGTGTCCTTGACGCGCAGCTGAGCCGGTCCCGCGGCACACTGGAGGCCATGGGCTTCCTGGACGGGCGGGCCGTGGTGATCACCGGTGCCGGACGCGGGCTGGGGCGGGCGTTCGCGCGGCACGCGGCCGCGAGCGGCGCCGCGGTCGTCGTCAACGACGTGGACGGCGCACCGGCCTGCGAGACCGTGGCCGCGATCGTCGCCGACGGCGGGACCGCGGAAGCGAGCGTCGGCTCGGTGGCCGATCCGGCCTACGCCCGGTCGCTGATCAGCCTGTGCCGCAGCCGGTTCGGGGCGCTCGACGGGCTCGTCAACAACGCCGCCGTCGGCTACCACGCGCCGCCGTGGGACGACGACGACGCCGAGCGGACCCGGGCATTGGTCGAGACCAACGTGCTCGGTCCGTTCCACTGTGGCACCGCGGCCGCGAAAGTCATGTGCGCCCAGGGCCGCGGTGTCATCGTGAACGTGACGTCGGGGTCGATGGTCGGCCAGCGCGGCGCCGCCGCGTACTCGGCGTCGAAGGGCGCGGTGGCGTCGATGACCTATTCCTGGGCCTCGGACCTGGCGCAGCACGGCGTGCGCGTCAACGCCATCAGCCCGATCGCCTGGGCGCGGCTGATGGCCGCCGACCCGAACGGCAACCGCGACGCCGCGCCGCCCGAACGGGTGGCGCCGCTGGTGACCTACCTGCTCAGCGACCTCTCGGCCGGTGTCACCGGGCAGGTGCTGCGGCTCGCCGACGGGCACCTGCACGCCGTCCGCCAGCCCGCGATCATCCGGCCGGTCCTGCACCGGGAAACCTGGACGGTGGAGGAGATCGCCGCGGCCGTCGAAAGCGAGCTCGTGCTCGAATCGCCGCGGGAGCGCTGGACCCTGTGAGCGGCCCGGACCACCGGAACGGGTGGCTATCCACAGTGGACAACGGCCACTAACTTGGGGGGATGACGGCCACCGCCGAGGTCACCCCGGGCGCCGCGGCGCCGCCGGCGCTCAGCCGCGGCCGGGTCAACGCCGTGTTCGGCGCGGTGCTGCTCGGCATGCTGCTGGCGGCGCTGGACCAGACCATCGTCGGCACGGCGCTGCCGACCATCGTCGGCGACCTCGGCGGCGCCGGGCACCTGTCCTGGGTGGTGACGTCCTACCTGCTGGCCGAGACGATCATGACGGTGGTCGTCGGCAAGCTCGGCGACCTGTTCGGCCGCAAGCTGATGTTCCAGCTGTCGGTGATCGTGTTCGGCATCGGCTCCTTCTGCGCCGGGTTCGCCGACAGCATGGTCTGGCTGATCGTCTGGCGCGCGGTGCAGGGCCTGGGCGGCGGCGGGCTGATGGTCACCTCGACCGCGCTGATCGCCGACGTCGTCCCGCTGCGCGAGCGCGGCAAGTACCAGGGCGTGCTCGGCTCGGTGTTCGGCGTGGTGACCGTGGCCGGCCCGATGCTCGGCGGCTTCTTCGTCGACCACCTCTCGTGGCGGTGGGCGTTCTACGTCAACATCCCGCTGGTCGTCGTGGTGCTGGTGGTGGCGTCCTCGGCGATGCCGAACGCGCGCGCGGCGGTCAAACCGGTCATCGACTACCTCGGCATCCTGCTCATCGGCCTCGCCGCGACCGGCCTGACCCTGGTGACGAGCTGGGGCGGCACGCAATACGCGTGGGGCTCGCCGACCATCATCGGGATGGCGCTCGGCTCGGTCGTGCTGCTGGCGGCGTTCGTCTTC
>NZ_JBSGJD010000036.1:0-50792 GCF_053605405.1 Amycolatopsis sp. NPDC003861 | reverse complement strand
TGTGGGGTGGGTTGGACGCACCGAACGCCACATTGGGTGCGTTGGACGCAACCAACGCCACATTGGGGCGCTTGGGGCCGGGGTCAGGCGGTGGTGAAGCGGGAAGCCGCGGCGACGAACTCGCCCGCGCGGGTGGCCAGGTCCGGCAGGCTGCCGCCGGGGGTCAGCGCGTCGCCCAGCAACGGCGTCGCCGCGGCGACCGCGATCGCGCCCGCCCGCAGGTAGCCCTCGACGTCGGCCAGGTGGACGCCGCCGGTCGGCACCAGGGGGACGTCCGGCAGCGGCGCCCGCACCGCGCGCAGGTACGCGACCCCGCCGACGGCCGCGACCGGGAACACCTTGACCGCCGCCGCGCCGAGCCGCCAGGCCTGGTCGATCTCCGTCGGCGTCAGCGCGCCGCAGATCACCGGCGTGTCGAGGGCCGCGGCGCGCTCGAGGACCGCGGGGTTGACCGTCGGCGTGATCAGGTACGCGGCACCGGCGTCGACCGCGACGTCCACATCGGACGGCTCGCGGACGCTGCCCGCGCCGATCAGCGCGTCTTCGCCGAGCGCCAGGCGCAGCGCGGTGATGGCCGCGGGCGCGCCCGGCGTCGTCAGCGTCGCTTCGAGCAGGCGGACGCCCGCCGCGTGCAGCACCATCGCCGCGTCGGCGAACCGGGAAGCGTCCGAAGCACGCAGGATCGCGACGAGCCGGTGTTCCGCCAGCGCGGCCTGCAGGTCCTTCACGCGGCCGGGCCGACGGCGGCGGTGCCGGTGTAGGTGACGCCCGCCTCGTCGAAGTCCTTCAGCGTCGCATCGACCGTCGGCTGCGAGCCGCCCACAGTGAGGTCGAGCAGCACGCGCACGCCGAAGCCGGCCTTCTTCGCGTCGAGGGCCGTCGCGCGGACGCAGAAGTCCGTCGCGATGCCGACGACGTCGACGTCGGTGACGTCGTGCTCGCGCAGCCAGGCTTCCAGGGACTTCCCGTCGCGGGCCGAGCCTTCGAAGCCGGAGTACGCGGCGCTGTACTCGCCCTTGGAGAACACCTCGCCGATCGGGACGACGTCGAGCGCGGCGTGGAACGACGCGCCCGCCGTGCCGGCGACGCAGTGCACCGGCCAGCTGTCCTTGAAGTCCGGCGTCTCGCTGAAGTGGTCGCCCGGATCGATGTGGTTGTCGCGGGTGGCCACGACGTGGCTGTACCCGCCCTCGGCGGCCTGCTTCGAGATGGCGGCGGCCGCGGCGGCCCCGCCCGGCAGGCCGAGTGAGCCCCCTTCGCAGAAGTCGTTCTGCACGTCCACCACGATCAGCGCGGTACCCATCGGTCGAACTCCCTCTCAGAGAAACAGCGTCGGGATGGCGGGCTCGCCGTGCGAGAGCTTGAGGCCTTCCCACGGCAGGCTGACCAGGCCGCGGCGCAGCCGCTGCCTCGCGTCGTCGAGCGTAGGCAGGTCCGGCTCCGGGCGGCCACCGCGGATCAGGGGGATCTGCAGCGGCCGGTCGTTCGCCTCGGGCTCGGGCGCGCTCGAACCGGACGCCCAGACGACTTCCTCGACCGCCGTGCCGGTGCCGCGGTGGCGCCGCAGCGCGGACTTGCGGCCGCCGCGGGACTCCTTGTGCGCGCTGCGCTTGGCGACCGGCCTGCCGTCCACCTCGACCAGCTTGTAGACCATGCCGGCGGTCGGCGCGCCGGACCCGGTGACCACCGAGGTGCCGACGCCGTACGCGTCCACCGGCTCCGCGCGCAGCGCCGCGATGGCGTGCTCGTCCAGGTCGCCGGACACGACGATCCGGGTGTCCTTGGCGCCCAGGGAGTCCAGCTGCTCGCGGGCGCGGCGGGCGAGCGGGCCGACGTCGCCGGAGTCGATCCGGATCGCGCCGAGCTCCGGCCCGGCGACGCGGACCGCCGTCTCGATGCCCGCGGTGATGTCGTAGGTGTCGACCAGCAGCGTCGTGTCCGCGCCCATCTTGCTCACCTGGGCGCGGAAGGCGGCTTCCTCGCTGTCGTGCAGCAGCATGAAGGCGTGCGCGACGGTGCCGCGGGTCGGGATGCCGTAGCGGCGCCCGGCTTCCAGGTTCGACGTCGTCGCGAACCCGGCCAGGTAGGCGGCGCGCGCGGCCGCGACGGCGGCGTACTCGTGCGTGCGGCGGCCGCCCATCTCGATGATCGGACGGCCGTGCGCGGCGCCGGACATCCGGGCCGCGGCCGACGCGATGGCGCTGTCGTGGTTGAGGATCGACAGCACCAGCGTCTCCAGCAGCACGCATTCGCCGAACGAACCGGTGACGGTGAGGATCGGTGAGCCCGGGAAGTACAGCTCGCCCTCGGGGTAGCCGTCGATGTCGCCGGAGAACTCGTAGTCGGCCAGCCAGGCGAGCGTCGCGTCGTCGACGACCGCGGTGGCCTCCAGCTGCGCCAGTTCGGCGTCGGTGAACCGGAAGTCCGCGATCGCGTCGAGCACCCGGGCGGTGCCCGCGACGACGCCGTAGCGCCGCCCGTCCGGCAGCCTCCTGGCGAAGACCTCGAACACGCAGGGCCGCCGGGCGGTCCCGTCGGCGAGCGCGCTGCCCAGCATGGTCAGCTCGTAGTGGTCGGTGAGCAGCGCAGTGCTGGCCGTGACCGGCTCCGGTGAACCCATGGGGTAAGCCTATTCACCCACATGGCCGGACCTGGCGCGGCGTACCCGGTGACCTCCGTGACACCATGGGGTGCATGTCCACGCCTGTCGCATCCGAACAGACGCAGGTCGAACCGGCCGGTGCCGAGGTCGCCGAGTCGGACACACCGTGGCGGACCGTGGTGTGGAACGACCCGGTCAACCTGATGTCGTACGTGACGTACGTCTTCCAGAAGCTGTTCGGCTACAGCCGGGACCACGCCACCAAGCTGATGCTGGACGTGCACCACAAGGGCAAGGCGATCGTCTCGTCCGGCAGCAAGGAGAAGGTGGAGACGGACGTGGCGAAACTCCACGCGGCGGGCCTCTGGGCCACCATGGAGCAGCCCTCGTGAACGGTTGGCGGCGCAAGGGCGCGGTGATCCACGCGGGGTTCGAGCAGCAGGAGGCGGCCGTGCTGCGCGGGCTGGTCAGCCAGCTCGAGGACATGCTCACCGCGCGGGCCGAAGAGGCGCCCCAGGACGAGCTCGCCGAGCTCACCGGCATCCGGACCGGGCCGACGGAGTCCCCGGACGACCCGGTGCTCTCGCGGCTGCTCCCGGACTTCCACAAGCTCGACCCGGACAACCCGTCCCGCGAGGACATCGACTCGGTCGCGGCGATGCGCTCGCTGCACGAGCCGGAGCTGCTCGACATCAAGGTCGGCGTGGCCAAGATCGTGCTCGACACACTGCCCCGCGACGGCGGCCACGTCCGGCTGACCGAGGAGCAGGCCGACGCCTGGCTGGGCGCGCTCAACGACGTCCGGCTGGCGCTCGGCACCGCGCTCGACGTCACCGAGGACATGCCGGACGAGCTGCCCGAGGACGACCCGCGGGCGCCGCACCTCGGCGTCTACCACTGGCTGACCTGGGTGCAGGAGACGCTGATCCAGGCGCTCACGGGATGATCACCGACGTGCCGGGTGTCCTGGTCGGGCACCACGAACGGGTCGGTGACGGCTGGGCCACCGGGACGACGGTGGTGCTGGTGCCCGAGGGCGCGGTCGGCGCGGTGGACCAGCGCGGCGGCGCACCCGGCACGCGGGAGACGAACCTCCTGGAGCCGGAGAACCTGGTCCAGCGGGTCAACGCGGTGTGCCTCTCGGGCGGCTCGGCGTACGGCCTCGCCGCGGCCGATGGCGTGATGCGGTGGCTTTCGGAGCGCAACCTGGGCTTTCCGGTGGGCGCGCAGCCGCACGAGGTGGTGCCGATCGTGCCCGCGGCCGTGCTGTTCGACCTGCCGCGGAGCGAGTGGGGCAACCGGCCTGACGCGTCCTTCGGGTATGCGGCCTGCGACGTCGCTTCGGCCTCTTTCGCGCAGGGGACGGTCGGCGCGGGCGCGGGGGCGGCCGTCGGGTCGCTGAAGGGCGGGATCGGGTCGGCGAGCGAAGTCGTGGGCGAGTTCACGGTCGGGGCGCTGGCGGCGGTGAACGCGGCCGGCGAGGCGGTGGACCTGTCGACCGGCCGGGCGTACGCGGCCGACCACGGCGACTTCGGCGTGACGTGGCCTTCGCGTCCTGCCGACCTGCCGTCCCGGCGGACGGACCTCAACACGACGATCGGCGTGGTCGCGGTCGACGCGGCGCTGTCGAAGGCCGAAGCGCGGCGGCTCGCGGTCGCGGCGCAGGACGGGCTGGCGCGCGCGGTGCGGCCGGCGCACACGATGTTCGACGGCGACACGGTGTTCGCGCTGGCCACGGGGGCGCACGAGCTGCCGGACGCGAGCGGCCCGTTCGGCGCGGCGGCCCGGCCGGCGGCGCTGGACGCCCTGTGTTCGGCGGCAGCGCGGGTGTTCGCGCGGGCGATGGTGCACGGCCTTCTGGCGGCGACCACGGCGGGCGGCGTGCCGGCCTACCGGGACGTCTGGCCGGAAGCCTTCGCCTGAAACGCGCTGGTGAGGGCTGTATCTCATCATCTGGACGTGACTTGTCCACCCCCTAAGATGGCGGTGTGCTCCGGATCCGCCGTGAACTCGTCGACGAGATCGTCGCCCACGCCCGCCGTGACCACCCCGACGAGGCGTGCGGGGTGATCGCCGGGCCCGAAGGCTCGGATTCCCCCGAGCGGCACATCCCCATGCTGAACGCGGCCCGGTCGCCGACGTTCTACGAGTTCGACTCCGGTGACCTGCTGAAGCTCTACCGCGAGATGGCCGCGAACGACGAGGTGCCGGTGGTCATCTACCACTCGCACACCGCGACCGAGGCCTACCCGTCGCGGACCGACGCGAACATCGCCGCCGAGCCGGACGCGCACTACGTGCTCGTCTCCACCCGCGACCCCGAAGTGCACGAGTTCCGGTCGTACCGGATCGTGGACGCCGAGATCACCGAGGAGCCGGTCGAGATCGTCGACTGAGCCCTCGGAATAAACCGCCGCGCCACCGGCGTCTGCGTGTAAGAACCCACCGGAGGTAAGAACCCATGGCCGTGACCGTCTCCATCCCGACGATCCTGCGCACCCACACCGGCGGCGAGAAGTCCGTCGAGGCGAAGGGCGCGACCGTCCTCGAGGTCATCGACGACGTCGAGGCCCGGCACGCCGGCATCAAGGCGCGCCTGGTCAAGGAGGAGAAGCTGCACCGCTTCATCAACGTCTACGTCAACGACGAGGACGTGCGCTTCGCCGGCGGGCTCGAGGCCGAGGTCAAGGACGGCGACACCCTGACCATCCTCCCCGCCGTGGCCGGTGGCTGATCGATGGCTCGCTTCGAGTCCCTGCTCGACGCGCTCGGCGGCACCCCGCTGGTCGGGCTGCCCCGGCTCTCCCCGACGCACGACGTGCGCCTGTGGGCGAAGCTGGAGGACCGCAACCCGACCGGCTCGATCAAGGACCGGCCCGCGCTGGCCATGATCGAAGCCGCCGAGCGTGAAGGCAAGCTCCGGCGCGGCTCCACGATCCTGGAGCCGACGTCGGGCAACACCGGCATCTCGCTGGCCATGGCCGCCAAGCTCAAGGGCTACGGGCTGGTCTGCGTGATGCCGGAGAACACCTCCACCGAGCGCAAGCAGCTGCTGCAGGCCTACGGCGCCCGGATCGTCTTCTCGCCGGCCGCGGGTGGCTCGAACGAGGCTGTCCGGCGGGCGAAGGAGCTGGCCGAGGCGAACCCGGACTGGGTGATGCTCTACCAGTACGGCAACCCGGCCAACGCCGACGCGCACTACCGCGGCACCGGCCCGGAGCTGCTCAAGGACCTGCCGACGCTGACGCACTTCGTCGGTGGCCTCGGCACGACCGGCACGCTGGTCGGCGTCGGCCGCTACCTGCACGAGGCGAAGCCGGACGTCCAGATCATCGCGGCCGAGCCCCGCTACGGCGAACTGGTGTACGGCCTGCGCAACCTCGACGAGGGGTTCGTGCCGGAGCTGTACGACGCTTCGGTGCTCAACGGGCGCTACTCCGTGGGGGCGTACGACGCGTTGCGGCGCACCCGGGAGCTGCTGGAGCACGAAGGCATCTTCGCGGGCATCTCGACGGGCGCGGTGCTGCACGCGGCACTGGCCGTGGCCGAGAAGGCCGCGGCCCGGGGCGAGCAGGCGGACGTCGCGTTCGTCGTTGCCGACGCCGGGTGGAAGTACCTGTCCACCGGGGCTTACGCCGGGTCGCTCGACGAGGCCGCCGAACGGCTCGACGGGCAGCTCTGGGCCTGAGTCACTCCCGCTGCCAGAGTTCGGGGAGGGCGAGGTCGACGCCGTCGGCCTCGGCCAGCCGCTCGAAGGTCGCCATCGTCGCGCCGAAGTCGTCGAAGAGCTGGGGCAGCAGCTTGAGCGGCTTGGACAGCGGGCGCCAGAAGGCGTCCCAGTGGATCGGGCGGACGACGCGGGCACCGAGCGCGCCGACGGTCTCCCGCCAGTACCGCTCGCGCCACTCTTCGGTTTGCTTGCCGGCCGCTCCGGCGCCCAGGTAGACGATGTCCGCCCGGTAGCCGGCCAGCGCGCCCGGGACGAAGTTCGCCGACGCGTGGACCAGCACGTTCCCCGCCGGGTGCGCGATGTGGAACGAGTAGCACCGCCCGGTCTTGAACGCCTTCGCCCTGGCCGGCAGCCGGACCGGCTCGGTGATCTCGCCCGGCACCCGGTCGCCGGCGCTGTGGGCGGCGTCGACCGGCGTCACGGTGAAGGCACCGAACTCGACGGGCCTGCCCGGCACCAGTTCCGCGAACGGCTCCTCGGCCAGGCCGTACCCCTCCTGGACCTTCCGGGTCGACGGCGAGCCGGCGAGCGTGGCGCCGGTCAGCTCGGCGACGACCGGGGCGTCCAGCACGTGGTCGACGTGGGAATGCGCGACCAGGACCGCATCCAGCGCCGTGACACCGAGGCGCCGCAGGGCCGCCTCGATCCGGGCGCGGTCCGGCGCCACGCGCGTCGCCATCTTCAGCAGGGACGGCCGCGAGAAGAAGCCGTCGACCAGGACGGCCGAGCTGCCGTCGGTGACCAGGACGTTCGCCACTCCGGCGAACGCCGTGCGCAGTGGGGGCATGCTGGACATCATGAAGGTCATCGGACTGCTCGGCGGGATGAGCTGGGAATCGTCGAGCGAGTACTACCGGCTCGTCAACGAACGGGTGAAGGCCCTCCTCGGCGGGTTCCACTCGGCGCACACCGTGCTCTACTCCGTCGACTTCGCCGCGATCGAGCGGATGCAGGCCGACGGCCGCTGGGACGACGCCGGCGCCGAGCTCAACCGGGCCGCCAAGGCCCTCGAAGCGGCCGGGGCCGACTTCGTCGTGCTCTGCACCAACACCATGCACAAGGTCGCCGACCGGCTGGAGGACGGCCTGGGCATCCCGCTGCTGCAACTCGGCGACGCCACCGCCGCGGCCGTCAAAGCCGCCGGCGTCCGCCGCGTCGGGCTGCTCGGGACCGGTTTCACCATGGGGCAGCCCTTCTACCGCGACCGCCTCGCCGCGCACGGCCTCGACGTGCTCCTGCCGGCTGCCGAAGACCGCGACCTCGTGCACCGGATCATCTACGACGAGCTGGTGCTCGGCGTCGTCGAAGACAGCTCGCGAGAGGCCTACCGCGGCGTGATCGCCCGGCTGGCCGACGCGGGCGCCGAGGGGGTCATCTACGGCTGCACCGAGATCGAGCTGCTCGTCGGCCCGGAGGACAGCCCGGTGCCGACGTTCCCCACGACCCGCCTGCACGCCGAAGCAGCGGTGGACTACGCGCTCGGCACCACCTCACTGCCCCGGCCGCCGACGCGAGCCTCGTGCTGGGCGACGCACTGCCGCCACAGCCGCTCGCGCTCCTCCGCCGTGAACAGGGCCGCCGGGAGGCCGAACACGTCACCCGCGGCCGCCCACCAGTCGCCGGGTGACTCGACCACCTCCTTGGCGCCGTGGCGGTTCAGGGTGAGCGCGCGCAGCGTGTCGACGCCCGCCTCGTCCCGCCGCTGCACCACGCACACCCGCACGAACCCGGACTCGGGTGCCGTCGACAGCCAGGCGTGCTTCTCCGCGAAGTCCGCCATCTCCGCGACGCCGGGCGCGAAGTCCATGCCGGTGAAGCTGCCCGAAGGGTCGTGGTCGAACCGCCAGCCGCCCGGCGCCACCTCCGACGGCCGCAGCCGGTAGGTGTGCGGGCCCTGCACGTAGGTGCCTTCCCGGAGGGGGAGCGGCTCGTGCGGGCCGTCCCCGAGCCCGGCGTCCACCAGCCACGCCGCTCCCGGGGCATCGGGCAGCCCGGTGACGGTCAGCGCCAGGTGGTTGCGGCCGACGTTCGGCTCGTCCGCCGGGCTGCCCTGCACCCCGCCCAGGTGCCGGGTGACCTGGTAGCCGAGCGCCGCGAGCAACGCCGAGAACGCCCCGTTCAGGTGGTAGCAGTACCCGCCGCGGCCCCGCAGGATCCGCGTCAGCGACGCCGACGGCTCGAGCGGGGTGGGCCGCCCGAGCTGCACCTCCAGCGCCTCGTACGGCACGCGTTCGACGTGCGCCGCGTGCAGCCGCCGCAGCGCACCCGAGCTCGGCGGCTCGGGATCGAGGCCGAGCCGCGCGAGGTAACCGATGACGTCCATGCCCGACAAGCTAGCGGTGCCCACCGACAAAACCGCGGGATCAGGGATTTCACCCGAGGTGAAGGGGCCGTGGCCGGACGTAGCCTCGAAGGCGTGAGCACTCTGCAACCCGCCCCGGAAACCGACGCCGCCAAGCGCGTGCTGCCGCCGAAACCGATGGCGGCCGCGATCGTCGCGCTGTCGTTCACCCTGCTCCTGTACCTGGTCGAGCTGGTCGACGTCATCCTCCCCGGTGACCTCGACCAGGGCGGCATCCACTCGCGGTCGCTGTCCGGGCTGGACGGCGTGCTGTTCGCGCCGGTCCTGCACGCCGGCTGGTCGCACCTGTTCGCGAACACCGTCCCGGTGCTGCTGTTCTCCTTCCTCGCGATGGCGGCGGGCATCGGCCGGTTCGCGTTGGTCACGGCCATCATCTGGGTGGTCTCCGGGCTCGGCGTGTGGCTGATCGGGCCCGCGGACGGCGTCACCGTCGGCGCGTCCGGCCTGGCCTTCGGCTGGCTCGCCTACTTGCTGGTCCGCGGCCTGTTCAACCGCGCGGCCGGGCAGATCGTGGTCGCCGTCGTCCTGCTCGGGGTGTGGAGCGGCATGCTGGCCGGGCTGCTGCCGGGCAACCCCGGCGTCTCCTGGCAGGGCCACGTCTTCGGCGCGCTGGCCGGCGTCCTCGCGGCGTGGCTGACCACCCGGCGGTCCCGCAAGGCCGCCCCGGGTAACCTCGAAGGGTGACGTCTCCGCCCGCTGATGCCCCGATCGGCGTGTTCGATTCCGGCGTCGGCGGGCTGACGGTGGCGAGGGCGATCCTCGAGCAGCTGCCCGCCGAGCAGCTCCGCTACGTCGGCGACACGGCGCACAACCCGTACGGCCCGCTCCCGATCGCCACCGCCCGCAGCTACGCCCTCGCGGCGCTCGACGAGCTGGTCGAAAGCGGCGTCAAGGCGCTGGTGATCGCCTGCAACACGGCGTCCGCGGCCTGCCTGCGCGACGCCCGGGAGCGCTACGACGTCCCGGTGATCGAGGTCGTCCTGCCCGCCGCGCGCCGCGCCGTCGTGGCGACGCACACCGGCCGCGTCGGCGTCATCGGCACCGAGGGCACCGTGCGGTCGCGGGCCTACGAGGACGCCTTCGCCGCGGCGCCGGACATCACGCTCACCAGCGTCGCCTGCCCGCGGTTCGTCGACTTCGTCGAGCGCGGCATCACGACCGGTCGCCAGGTGCTCGGGCTGGCGCAGGGCTACCTGCAGCCGCTGCTCGACGCCCAGGTCGACACGCTCGTGCTCGGCTGCACGCACTACCCGCTGCTGCAGGGCGTGCTGCAGATCGTGATGGGCCAGGAAGTGACCCTGGTCTCGAGTGCCGACGAGACGGCGAAGGACCTCGTCCGCGTGCTCACCGAACTGGACCTGCTGGCCGCGCGGGAGACCCCGCCGCGGCACGAGTTCCTCGCCACCGGCTCGGCCGAGCCGTTCACCCGGCTCGCCCAGCGGTTCATGGGATTCGCTCCGGGTGTCCTCGCTCCCACCACCGCGTGATCGCGGCGGTGGACGCTTAGGGTGTCGAAGTGCGACTGACCATCCTCGGGTGCTCCGGCAGCATCCCCGGGCCGAACGCCGCCGCGTCCGGTTACCTGGTCGAGGCCGAGGGCTTCCTGCTCGGCCTCGAACTCGGCAACGGCACGCTCGCGCAGCTGCAGGCCGTGACCGACCCGTTCGACCTGGACGCGCTCGTGCTCACGCACCTGCACCCCGACCACTGCGCCGACGTCAGCGCGCTCACCGTCCTGAGGCGCTACCACCCGGCGCCGCCGTACCCGGCGCGGCCGCGGCTCCTGCCGCTGTACGCCCCGCCGGACGCGCCGGTCCGGCTGGCCAACGCGTACGCGCCCAACGAGACCGAGCGGGCCGTCACCGACCTCTCCGACGTCTACGACTTCCGGCCGCTGCGGCCCGAGCCGTTCCGGATCGGGCCGTTCGAGGTGGTCGCGGTCGAGGTCGACCACCCGACCCCGGCGTACGGCCTGCGCATCTCCTACGGCGGCCGGATCCTGGCGTTCACCGGCGACACCGGGCCGTGCGCGGCTCTGAACGAGCTCGCCGACGGCGTCGACCTGCTGCTCGCCGAAGCGTCCTGGACGGATTCGGCGGAGCGGCCGGCCGGGGTGCACCTGTCCGGCAAGCAGGCGGGCGAGCTGGCGCGCGACGCCGGTGTCGGGCGGCTGCTGCTGACGCACATCGCGCCGTGGACCGACGCCGGGGCGGTGCTGGCCGAGGCGTCGGCCGGGTTCCCCGGCGCGGAGGTCGTCAAGCAGGGTGCCGTCTACGACGTCTGACGGGGCGGTCATAGAGTGCACCTGTGGCTCGTAAAGATGGCAGGAACGACGACCAGCTCCGTGACATCAAGATCACCCGGGGGTTCCAGCAGTGGCCGGCGGGGTCGGTGCTGATCGAATTCGGCAACACGCGGGTGCTGTGCGCGGCGAGCGTCACCGAAGGGGTGCCGCGCTGGCGGGCCGGCTCCGGCCTCGGCTGGGTGACGGCGGAGTACGCGATGCTGCCGTCCGCGACCAACACCCGCGGTGACCGCGAGTCGGTGAAGGGCCGGATCGGCGGCCGCACGCACGAGATCTCCCGGCTGATCGGCCGGTCGCTGCGGGCGTGCATCGACCTGGCGGCCTTGGGCGAGAACACGATCGTCATCGACTGCGACGTCATCCAGGCCGACGGCGGCACCCGCACGGCGGCGGTGACCGGCGGTTACGTGGCCCTGGCGGACGCGATCACCTGGCTGGGCGCGGCGAACCGGCTCAACGACCCCCAGCCGCTGTCGTCCTCGGTGGCGGCGGTCAGCGTGGGCGTGGTCGACGGCCGCGTCCGGCTGGACCTGCCGTACGAAGAGGACTCGCGCGCCGAGGTCGACATGAACGTGGTGGCCACCGACGCGGGCACCCTGATCGAGGTCCAGGGCACCGGCGAGGGCGCGACGTTCGCGAGGTCCACTTTGGACACGATGCTGGACATGGCGCTCGCGGGGTGCGCGGAGCTGACCCGCTTGCAGAACGAGGCGCTGGCGCAGCCGTACCCGGGCGAGCTGCCGGAGCCGCGCCCGGACAAGAAGAAGGGCTCGAAGTGACGAAGCTGCTGCTGGCCACGCGCAACGCGAAGAAGCTGGGTGAGCTGCGGCGGATCGTTGCCGCGGAAGGTCTTTCGGGCCTCGAGGTGATCGGGCTCGCTGACGTGCCTTCGTTCCCGGAGGCGCCGGAGACGGCACCGGACTTCGAGGGCAACGCCGTGGCGAAGGCGCGTGACGCTGTTGCGGCCACGGGGTTGGCTGCCATCGCGGATGACTCGGGGATCGCGGTAGATGCCTTGAACGGGATGCCCGGGGTGCTGTCGGCCCGGTGGTCCGGGCGGCACGGTGACGACGAGGCGAACCTGGATCTGGTCCTGGGGCAGCTTTCCGACGTGCCGGACGAGCGACGTGGGGCGCAGTTCGTGTGCGTGGCGGCTTTGGTGCTGCCGTCGGGCGAGGAGACGGTGGTCCGCGGCGAGTGGCGGGGGACGCTCGTGCGCTCGCGGCGTGGGACGAACGGGTTCGGGTACGACCCGATCTTCCGGCCGGACGGGGAGTCCCGGACGTCGGCGGAGATGGAGCCGGCGGAGAAGGACGCGGTTTCGCACCGGGGGCTGGCCTTGCGGGCGCTGGTGCCGGCGCTGCGCGAGCTGGCTTAGAGGAGTTCGACGCCGGGGCCGAGCTCTTCGGCGCCGATGAGTTCGGTGTCGTCGACCTTGATGGTCAAGGCCAGCTCCGCCAGCGGGCTGACATCGACCGGCCTGTTCAGCGAAGCGAACGAGAGGTTACGAAGCTGGGGAAGAGCGAGCTCGCGCAGGCCGGTGACCTCCAGACCGTAGAGGTGCAGATCCCGCACGCGGGGAAAGCACCGGATGATGGTTTCGCCGGTGAGCTCGACATCCTGGTCGTGGAAGAGGTAGACCTGCTCGGGGCCGGGAACCGGTGCCGAGGCGGCGAGTGCCTCCGGCGGAAGCTGCCCCAGACTGACGAACCGCAGATTGTCCAGTGCTGCCAGGGGATCGAGGGTCTCGACCTGCCGCAGGTTGTTGAGGGTGATCCTCTTCAGGCCGGACAGTTCGCCGAACACTTCGAGGGTGCCGGCCGGCGCGCTCCGGAAAAGCGCCAAACTCACCAGTTCCTTGAGGCTCTTCAAGGAGTGCTCACCGGTGTACTGGAAGGCCGAGTACAGAGAAAAGGTCGCGAGTTCCGGGTGACTGCTCAGGGGAGCCAGGTCGACGGTCGCATCGCCCTGGAGATCGCATTCGAGCCGGCTGAGCCGAGGCAGGCCGTCGAGTGCGTTCAGATCGGCGAGCGGCTCCGTCCGTGGCAGGAACACGATCAGTTCGGTCAAGGCCTTCAGATGCCGCACCAGCGGCAGTAAGCGTGCGGCCCGGACCGTGATCGCGCCGTCGGCCAAAGGTGAGTCGGCCAGCACCTCCGCGGCATAGCGTTCGGGATCGAAGTACTGCCAGGTCTCGGCCAGTTGTTCCTGCACTGCCTTGCGTGGGTCCTGGGCGTAGTTGCGCAGGACCTTCAGCGCATCCTCTCCCGCGGTCAGCGCTGCCGCTCGAACCGACGCAGCCGCCACCGCGTCCGAAAGACCATCCAGACTCTCCGGCAGGTAGCGCAAGACGCGATGCCCGATCGACGCCAGCGACCGCGTTTCCCGCAGGCTTCGCGGTGGCACCAGCTTGTCCTGGATCACCGCTTCGATCCGGGCCAGGACTTCCGGGGAAGCGTTGCTCACCGTCTCCAGGCAGGCGGCCGCGAGCAGGCGCAGGTGCCTGGCGTGGCGGGGTTCCGCGTCCGCCCGGTCCAAGATCCCGCTCAGCAAAGTCCCGGCCTGGTGGTGCTTCGCGTGGCCGCACGCCATCACGAACGTCTCCCACCACGTGTCCAGATGCGCCCGGTCGATCAACGTCTCCAGGTGGTCCTGTTCCGTGGCCTCGTTGGCCGCCAGGCACTCCTGGAACGTCCGGTGCACGAAATCCACGCGGTCTCGCACCGGCTCGCGCAACACCCCGCTGCGCTCCAGAAGGTGGTCCAGGACCTCGGCCGGCGTGTGATCGACGTGCGGTAGCGACGGCAGCCGGCGCGAGACGTGCGAGAGCACCCGCTCCTTCGGCAGCTCCACCTTCGACGCCAGCGACAGCCGCCAGGCCAGGTCTCCCAGCAGGATCTGCTTCTGCGCCTCCGTCAGGATCACGTCGATGCGGCGCTCGGCGTCGCGCAGGTGCAACAGCATCGACAACGCCTTGCGGTACAGGTCCATCCGGTCGCGCGGCAGCTCCGACCGGTGCGCCAGGTTCAACGCGCACAACATCGCGCACAACAGGGGGCTCGCGGCCAGAGTACGCAGGTGCGGCCGGGAATCGAGCTGGTTGAGCAGCCGGCGCTGGACCGCGGCCAGGTCCGTGTCCGGGCGGACGGTCCCGCCCGCCGCGGCCGCGTTGTGCCAGCGGGCCACCAGTGCCTCGATGTCCTCCGCGCCCATCGGCTCCAGCAGGACGCAGCCGAACCCCTCGTGAGCCAGCCAGCGGTGGTCGGCCGCCGCCGTGCGGGACGTCACCACGATCACCGTGTCCGGGAACGCCGAAGACAGCTTGCGCAGCCACGATTTCACCTCGCGGCGGTGGCCGGTGCCCACCTCGTCGACGCCGTCGACCAGGACCATCGCGCGGCCGCTGTCCAGCACGCGACGGGCCCAGCCGTCCGGCGGGGCCAGCATCGGCGCGATGTGCGCGAGGAAGTCTTCCGGCCGCGGCAACGGCTCGGCGGCGAAACTCCGCAGCCGGATGGGGAACGGTACCCGGCCGTTCCACTCCGAGAGCTTGCCCGTGAAACCCGCACGGGCCGCCGTCACGGCCAGCCAGTCCAGCAGCGTCGTCTTGCCCGACCCGGCTTCGCCGCGGACCAGCACGTGCGTGACACCGCTCAGCGCCGTCTCCACGCGCACGTTCGCGCTGCCCGTGCGGTCCTGCCGCTTCTCGAACCACAGCTCGTCCATGCGCCGCTCGGCCCGGCGGGGTTCGCCCTCGGGGGAGACGCTCAGGCTCAGGTAAGCGACCGTCAACGGCAAAGCCGGCTGGTCGTCCATCGTCAGGCCGAGCAGTTCGAGCCGGTCGAGGTCGCGGGCGAGCTGCCGGCGGTACGCCGCTTCGAACTCGGCGTCGTGATCGACGCCCTCCGGGGCCGCGAGGCTGGTCTTCGGCACCCGGGCCAGCAGCTCTTCGAGCTGGTCGCTCTGGCGGCTCAGCCGGCCGAGGACGTCGGCGAGCGCTCGTGGCTGGAACGACGGCAGGTGGCGGACGACCTGCACGAGGTGGCGGCACGCCTGGTCCAGCGCCAGCTCGTACAGCGCGCCGGCCTTCGGGGCGAGGAGCCGCTCGCGCGGGAGGTCGCCGCGGACCTTCCTGGCCAGCTGCTCCGGATCGGCGTCCGCCGCCAGGAACGCTTCGTCGGACAGATCGGCCTTTCCCAGCGTATCCGCCACGGCGAGGAAGGCGGCTTCGATCTCGTGCGGAGGCAGCGTCGAGAACCGATCGGCGAGGACCGGCTCCAGCTGCTCGGCCACCTGCGTGCCGATGTGCTGGATCAGGTTCTCCAGCTTGCGCCGTTCCAGCGGCCCCTTCAGCTCACCTGCCGCCAGCTCGGCCAGCTCGGCGGACCGCGTGACACCGGCCTTCCGCCGCTGCAGCCACGACTTCGCCGCGGCCGAGGCGATCTGACCGCCCAGCTTCAGCGCCGGCCCCTCCAGGCTCGTCACGGCGTCAGGAGGCCAGGCCGAGGTCCCGGATCAGCTTCGCCACGTGGCCGGTCGCGCGGACGTTGTAGAAGGCGTGGGCGATCTTGCCGTCGGCGTCGACGACGAACGTCGACCGGATCACGCCCAGATACGTCTTCCCGTAGTTCTTTTTCTCGCCGTACGCGCCCCAGGCCTCGATGACCTTCTTCTCGGGGTCGCCCAGCAGCGGGAACGTCAGGCCCTCGTTCGAGACGAACTTGGCGAGCTTCGCCTGCGTGTCCGGCGAGATGCCGACCACCTGGTAACCCGCGTTGTCCAATTCGGCGAGGTTGTCGCGGAAGTCGCAAGCCTGCTTGGTGCAGCCCGGGGTGCTCGCCGCCGGGTAGAAGTACACCACCACGGACCGGCCGCGGAAGTCGCTCAGGGACACTTCCTTGCCCTCGCTGTCGGGCAGGGTGAAGGCCGGGGCTTCGTCACCGGGGGAAAGGCGCTCGGTCATGCCCCGAGCCTAACGTCACGCGGGCCCGCAGTAGGTGACCGCGGCGGCTTCGGTTGCGCTCGGGCGGATCTGCAGGCGCAGCTGCGTCGGCTCGCGCGAGACCGCGAACGCCAGCGTGATGTGCACCGAACGGCCCGGCAGCACGTCCTTGCCCGCGTCGGTGATCCCGGTGAACCCCTGGGTGGTGTCCACGACCTGCTTGACCGCGGTGCCGCCCGCGGTGGCCGTCACGTTGAGGCCCGAGAGCTTGTACGTCGTCGAGCCGTCGTTGGTCAGCTGGACGTCGAACGCCGCGCCGCGCGGGCTCTGCGGGTACGCCGACGGGCTGGGGCGGAACGACTGGGGCGAGCCGACCGAGATCGTGAGGCCGCTGGCGAACCGGTGGTCGGCGCCGAACTTGAGATCGTTGCCGGCCGGTGCGGCCGAGGCGCCGGCGCCCGCGGGGGAGCCCGCCGCGCCGAGGGCCGCGGTGCCCTCGTGAGCCGAAGGGACCCCGCACGCCACCGCCAGGCCGAGCAGTCCTGCGGTGAACATGATCTTGCGGGTGCGCGCGAGCGCCATTGCGGGTACTCCAGTCGGCGGGTCGGGTGCCGTCGGCAACGGGGGATTGCCGGGGGAACCCGCTCCACTCTGGCCGTGATCGCGCGTGGTTACGAGGCGCGACCGGGGGTTGTCGCGCACCTGGTGCCACCCCGTGGCCAATCCGTGACCGGAACGGCACGGCTGGTGACAATCTCTGGCCACATGCCACTTAAACCGCGAGCGCGAACAGCAGGATGAAGATCGCAACGCCGGCCACCCACGCCGTCATCAGCCAGCCGAAATCCCGGACCGGATCGACCGCGCGGCTCTCCTCGCCGGGCACGTACACGCCGCGCTCCTCGAACCAGTCCGCCCAGCGGGCGACCCAGCGCAACGGGTTGCGCGACGCCATGCTCCACCTCCGGGGACCGGTTGACCCCGTCACAGTACGCGTTCGGTCACGCACGCCGGAAGGCGCGGGCGGCTGTCCACTCCCGACATCCCACGGCCGGGTGAACGTCGGTACCGGTCGTGGAGAAGCTCAAGCCAGGCCGTGACGGCGCAGGATCGTCACGGCACGGACGGTCGCGTACCCCCGCCATTCGAGCGACGCGGCGGGCGAGAAGCTCGCGAAATCCACCCGCCAGCCGCCGTCGTCCTGTTGCGCCTCCGCGAGCCGCCGCAGTTCCGCGGCGACGACGTCGGCGGCGAACAACGCGCGCGCCGGACGGTCCGGCAGCGGCGCGAAATCCAAGGCGCGGAGGGTTTCGCCCTCCGAACCACCGTCCACCGGAGCCAGCCCGTCGGCCGGGACGAACGCGGCGAGGTGCTCCAGGAGCGCTGGCGCTTCCGCGTGGAGTTCGTGGGCGGCGTCGACGAACTGCACCGCGAAGGACAACGCGATCGCGTGCGGTGGCCCGGAAAGCTCGCGGATGGCGCGGAAGCAGTACTGCGTCGCCGCGGCCAGCCACGGGTGTTCCCGCACGGCCCGGTCGTGCCGGGCGACGCGCAGGGCCACGCCGGCGGTGAACGCGGTGCTCTGCAGGGTGGTCACGGCCGGATCGGCCTGCGCCCAGAAGGGCGCGCAGCCGGCCGGGTCCGCCACGGGCAGCGCGAACGGCAGGCCACCGTCCGGACGGGACGCCGTCGCCAGCCAGTCGCAGAGCCGCTCCGCGTGCGGCGTGGTCCGCGGGGCGACCTCCTCGAACACCTCGAAGGCGTGGAGGGCCCCGCCGGGCTGGCTTTCCGGCGCGCGCAGGTCCGGTTCGAGGCCCCAGCCGTAACCGCCGTCCGGGTTGCGGTAGCCGTCGACGGCGGCCAGCACCGCGTCGGCGTCGGTGGTGCTGTCGATCAGTTCGAAACGGCGGCGGTCGAGGAGGCGGGCGTGCGTCGCCATGAAGGACGCCGCCGCGGGAAGGTTCACGGACATGCCGCCAGCGTCGCACCCGGCGCGGCCGGCCGTCTTGAACGGATCGGACGTCACGGCAGCTGCGGTCCGGCGGGAGCCGAGCGCAGCCGGGCCGCGTCCTGCCCGGGCGGGGCGCCGAACAGGCGGCGGTACTCGCGGTTGAACTGCGACGGGCTGTCGTAACCGACGAGGTGCCCGACGCCGGCGACGTCGCCCGCGTCGGCCAGCAGCAGCGAACGGGCCTCCTGCAGGCGGATGCGCTTCTGGAACTGCAGCGGGCTCAGCGCCGTGGTGGCGCGGAACTGGCGGTGGAACGCCGACGCGCTCAAGCCGCTCAGCCGCGCGAGCTCCTCGATCCGCATCGGCTCGGCGTAGTTGTCCCTGATCCAGCGGATCGCGCGGCCGACGTGCGCGGCGCCGCCGCCGGCCAGGCCGATCCGGCGGACCAGGCCGCCGTGCGGGCCGGTCAGCAGCCGCCACAGGATCTCCCGCTCGATCAGGGGCGCGAGCACGGGCACGTCCGACGGGTGGTCGAGCAGCCGGAGCAGGCGCAGCGCCGCGTCGAGCAGCTCCGGACCGGCGTCGTCGACGGCGATCGGGGACGCCGGCGGGGTGCGGGGCGGCGCCTCGGGCAGCAGCGGGGCGATCGCCGCGGGCCGCAGCGCGAGGCCCAGGCCCAGCGCCGGCGTCCGCGGGGTGGCGCCGACGAAGTGGCCGGTCACCGGCAGGTCGGTGCCGACCAGCAGGTACTGCCCGGCGCGGTACTCGTGCACCTGCTCGCCGAGCAGCAGGCGCTTGCCACCCTGGGCCATGACGACCAGCAGCGGCTCGGCGAGCGAGTGGTGCGGCTCGCTCGTTTCCACTTTGGACAGCAGCAGGCCCGGCACCGGCGTGCGCAGGTCGGCGTGGGCGTGCCGGGCGACGAGGTCGCGGACTTCTTCGAGCACCCGTCCAGGAAACCTGCGTCGAGAGGATTGTGCAAGAGTTCGACGTGATCGGTCTACCGTTGAACAGGGCATACGCGGTTTCCTTGAGTGGTCGATCCGACGACCCAAGGAGAGTTTCGTGTCACTCGATCACTACGTCACCCTCGGCCGCTCCGGCCTCCGCGTCAGCCCGTTCGCCCTCGGCGCGATGACCTTCGGGGAAGACCCCGGCGGCGCCGGCTGCGACGTCGAGGAGTCCGAGAAGATCCTCGCGACCTACCTCGACCTCGGCGGCAACTTCGTCGACACGGCGAACTTCTACACCAACGGCCATTCCGAGAAGATCCTCGGCGACTTCTTCGCCGCCCAGCCGGGCCGCCGGGCGCGGGTGGTGCTCGCGTCGAAGTTCTTCGGCAACATGTTCCCCGGCGACCCCAACGGCGGCGGCGCCGGCCGCGCGTCGATCATCGCCCAGCTCGACGAGACGCTCCGGCGGCTGCAGACCGACTACCTGGATCTGTACTGGCTGCACAACTGGGACCGCGCGACGCCGATCGAGGAGACCATGCGGACCCTCGACGACCTGGTGCGCGCGGGCAAGATCCGGTACGTCGGCTTCTCGAACACCCCGGCGTGGGTCACCGCGCAGGCGCAGACGACGGCGGTGCTGCGCGGCTGGACGCCGTTGATCGCCCTGCAGGTCGAGTATTCGCTGCTGGCGCGGACGGTCGAGGGCGAACTGGCGCCGTTCGCGCTGGACCAGGGCCTGGCGCTGGTGCCGTGGAGCCCGCTGAAGAACGGGTTCCTGTCCGGCAAGTACCGCCGCGGCGCCGCGACGCCGGATTCCGCCCGCGCGGCCTTCGTCGGCGGCCCGTCCGAAGCGGAGTTCGCGGTCATCGACGCGGTCGCGGCGATCGCCGAGGAGCTCGGGTCGACGTCCGCGGCGGTGTCGCTCGCGTGGCTGCGGGCGCGGCGCGGAACGGTGGTCCCGATCATCGGCGCGCGGCGGCTGGAGCACCTGACCGGCAACCTGGCCGGGCTGGACGTCACGCTGACCCCGGCGCAGCTGGCCACTTTGGACGCCGTTTCCGCGCCGGAGCTGGACTATCCGGCCCCGATGCACGGCGCCCAGCGGGCGATGCTGCAGTACGCGGGCACGACGGTCGACGGTGAACCGTCCACTGTGTACCCGCCGTTGCTGCAGAGCGGGGTCCGCTACTGACCCACCGTGATGTGCGGCGCCAGCGCCCGCAGGAAGTCGGCCGCGTCGAACATCTCGCCGGCCGTGGCGACGCCCTTCGCCTTCGTCCGTCCGGTCAGGATCCGGTCGACCGCCTCCACCGCCAGCGGCGCGCTCACCGCGTAGATGTCCTCGCCGCGCGCCACGATCCGGCGTTCCTCGTCGCCGGCGCGCACCACGACGTCCACCACGAACGTCTCGGCCGCGTCGCGCTCGCCGGCGGCCGCCAGGCCCTGGGCCGCGTCGACCGTCATGTAGCTGATGACGTCGCGGACCTCCAGGTGCCGCGGGATCGTCACGATGTCGGCCATCGAGAATTCGCCGAAGACCGGCCGGGAGCCGAGCGGCTCGGGGAACGCCCACTCGCGCGTCGGCAGGGCGTCTTCGCGGTAGTCCAGCCGGCCGCCCGCGTACCGGATGCGCTTGCCGCCACGGCGTTCCCGGGACACCCGGCCCGCTTCGAGGGTGCCGGCCGTCGGGCGCCAGCCGCTGAGCCCGTAGGCGACGTGGATCTCGTCGGCCGCCGTCCAGTCGCCCATCGCCGCAGTGGCCAGCAGGTCGGCCAGGCCGCCGAAGAACGCCATCGCGGGGACGACCGCGGTGTCGGCGGTCAGCGCGAGGGTGTCGAGGTTCGCCTCGATCTCGGCGGCGACGTCGACATACGGGACGCCGGCGCGGATGGCCGCCTCGGCGAGCGGGATGGCCGTGCCGGCGAACGGGCCCGCGCAGTTGATCACCGCGTCGACGCCGTCGAGCGCGCGGTCGAGGGCGGCCGGGTCGTCGGCCGACGCCGGCCGCCCGCCCGGCAGCTTCGCCGCGTTCCGTCCGGAAAGGACGGCGTCGAAACCGCGCTTTTCCAGCTCGGCCACCACGAAGCGGCCGGTGTGCCCATAAGCGCCGTAAACCAGTACCGAAGTCATGAGGTCATCCTGGCGAGCGCCGGACACCGTCACCAGTGTCCGGAACGACATGATGCGTACACTTTCGGACATGCACGCCGTCGCCCTCGCCGCCACCGACGGGATGCTGTCGTTCGAGCTGACGATCGCCACCGAGGTGTTCGGCGACGACCCCCGGTACGGCTTCGCGGTCTGCGGCTCGGCCCCGGTGCGGGTGGGCCGCTTCCTGCTGGAGCCGGACCACGGCCTCGGCCGGCTGGCGCGCGCGGACACGGTGCTCGTGCCGGGCTGGGCCGACGTCGACGCGGCCCCGCCGGCGGACCTGATCGACGCCGTGCGCGCGGCCCACACCCGCGGCGCCCGCGTGGCGTCGCTGTGCACGGGCGCCTTCGTGCTGGCGGCCGCCGGCCTCCTGGACGGCTTGCGCGCGACCACGCACTGGGCCCACACGGACGTCCTGGCCGCCCGCTACCCGGACGTGACGGTGGACCCGGACGTGCTCTACGTGGACAACGGCCAGGTCCTCACCTCGGCGGGCAAGGCGGCGGCGATGGACCTGTGCCTGCACCTGGTCCGTGCCGACCACGGCCCGGCGGCGGCCAACGCGATCGCCCGCCGCCTGGTGGTGCCGCCGCACCGGGCGGGCGGCCAGGCCCAGTTCGTCACGACGCCGGTCCCGAGCCGCGACGACCACCCGCTGGCCGAGCTGCTCCCGTGGATCACCGCCCGCCTCGACCGGCCGCTGACGGTCGAGGACCTGGCCCGCGAGGCGAACATGAGCAGCCGCCACCTGGGCCGCCGCTTCCGGTCGGCCACGGGCACGACGCCGTTGCAGTGGCTGCTGAACCAGCGCATCCGCCGGGCCCAGGAGCTGCTGGAGAACACGGACGCGAGCATCGACGCGGTCGCGGAGGCGGTCGGCATGGGCACGGCGACGACGCTGCGGCGGCACTTCAACCGGACGGTCGGCGTGCCGCCGGACACCTACCGGCGGACGTTCCGGAGCTGAGACGAAGGTGAGGGCTGCCGGCAAGCCGGACCACGGCGGGGGTCCGGGAGCGGAGCCCGCCGGGCGGGGCCCGGGGGTTGCACCCCCGGAAAACACGACGAGGGGGTGGGGGCGAGCGCTTTCCGCGAGCAGACCTCGCCCAACCCCCGAGTGGGCCCGGAGAGACTCGAACTCTCACTGGCACGGACCTAAACCGTGTGCCTCTGCCAATTGGGCTACGGGCCCCCGGTACTCCGCAGCCTAGCGTGCGGCGTGGCCCGTGCGGACGCGGCGGGGCGGTCGACTAAGTTGGGTCCTGGAAGTCCCATGCGGCGAGGAGGACACGTGGCCCGCGATCCCGAGACGATCGAGCGTGAGATCGAGCAGGCTAGGACCGCCCTGGCGGCGACGCTCGACCAGCTGACCGTCAAGGCCGACCCGAAGAAGCTCGCCGACGCGGCCAAGGACGGCGTGCGCGCCAAGCTGGACAACCCCAAGGTCAAGTTCCCGCTGATCGGTGCGGGCGTCCTCGTGCTTGTCCTGCTGGTGCGCAAGCTCCTCAAGTAGCGCTAGGCCTGCTTCGCCGGCGCCTTGCTCTCCGCGGCGGGCGCCGGCTCGGCCGGGGCCTTGCGATCCTCGACCGCCTTCGGGAGCTGCTTGCTCGGCGGCAGCTGGGGCTTCTTGTCCGCCGACGCCGGTGTCTGCTGCTTCGGAACGCTGCCGGGCGGCGGGACTTCGAGCGGCGGGAGCTTCGGAAGCGTCAGGCGCGCCGTCATGTACGCGCTGGTGAAGTCCAGTGCACTGCCGTTGAGCAGGTGGACCACCGTCGTCTTGGCGTCGCCGGCGAGCTCCTCGACCAGCTGGTCGGCCCGGTCGCGCGCGGCGATGATGCCGGGCTCACGGGCGGTCAGCTCCTTGCCGCGGCCGCTGACCGTGATGGCCCAGTCGGCGTCTTCCTGAACGTACGTCGCCGTGATCGTTTCCACCATCTGCCTCACACCCCTCTCCCTCACCAGCATCCTTACACAACCGTGACGCGGTCACCGCGCTTTCGTGACGCGGCTCCCGTGCCCCTCCTCCGGCCGTGAAGGTCCAGCACACTTTCTACCGTGTCACCAGAACAGTAGAGCAACTCTGTGTCACAAGACACGATTGCTGTGAGTAATCACCAGATGGCCTAGTGCACGCGCAAGTTACCGTGCACGGTCCCGCAGGCCGCTCCACAGCACGTCCATGGCGTATTCGGTGGCCATCTCCGGGCTCACTTCCTCGTGCCGCTCGCACCAGATCGCGAGCCGTTCGCACGCTCCGACCACGAATTCCGCGGCCGCTTCGGCCTTCAGGTCGTCCCCGGTGTCGAAGTGGCCGCTCATCAGCGCGGCGATGAGGTCGGTCTGCTGACGGCGGGTTTCCTCGACCTCGTCGGCGGCCGGCGTGCCGATCAGGGCCATCTCGTGCCGCAGCAGCGACCACGCCTGCCGCCGTTCGCGGATGAAGACGAAGAAGGCCAGCAGGCCGCGGCGGAGCGCGTCCTCGGCGTCGGCCGCCCCGACGGTCGCCTGCTCGGTGACCTCGCGCAGCACCGCGCGCGACTCCCGGATGCAGGCCAGCAGGAGACCTTCCTTGGAGTTGAAGTACTCGTAGAGCATCGGCTTCGAGACGCCCACCAGCTCGGCGATCTCGTCCATCGACGCCGCCGCGTAGCCGCGCTCGGAAAAGACCTGCTCGGCGACCTCGATCATCTGCCGCATCCGGTCGGCCCGTGGCATGCGCTTGCGCTTCGCGGTGGTCACGGGTAACACTCTACCGCTGGTAACCTACTCCCAGTAAGATGGACGACGAGTAACAGGAACCCGGAGGCGTCATGGGCAACCGCACGGAGACCGGGGTCGTCATCGTCGGGACCGGGTTCTCCGGTCTCGGCATGGCGATCCAGCTGCGCAAGGAGGGCCGCGAGGACTTCGTCATCCTCGAAAAGGCCCACGACGTCGGCGGCACCTGGCGGGACAACAGCTACCCGGGCTGCGCCTGCGACATTCCGTCGCACATGTACTCGTTCTCCTTCGAGCAGAACCCGGGCTGGTCGCGGGCCTACTCGCCGCAGCCGGAGATCTGGCGGTACATGCGCGAGGTCGCCGACAAGCACGACCTGCGCCGGTTCATCCGGTTCGGGCAGGAGATGACCGGCGCCCGCTGGGACGCCGAGGAAGGCCGGTGGCACGTCGCCACGAGGGGCGGCGACGAGTTCGCCGGGACCGCGCTGGTCGCCGGGGTCGGCGCCCTCCACCTGCCGATGATCCCGGAACTGCCCGGGATCGAGCGGTTCGAAGGCCCGGCCTACCACTCCGCGCGGTGGCGGCACGACGTCGACCTCGCGGGCAAGAAGGTCGCCGTCATCGGCACCGGCGCCAGCGCGGTCCAGTTCGTCCCGAAGATCGCCCCCGAGGTGGCGGAGCTGACGCTGTTCCAGCGGACGCCGCCGTGGATCATGCCGAAGGCCGACCACGAGATGTCCGGCCGGACGCGCGCGCTGTTCAAGGCCCTCCCGCCGGCCCAGCGCGCCTACCGCACCCTGCTCTATTGGCTGCTCGAAGCGCGGGCTGTCGGCTTCAACGGCCAGTCGTGGGTGATGAAGCTCGGGCAGCGGATCGCCAAGCGCAACATCCACCGCGCGATCGAGGACCCGCAGCTGCGGCGCAAGGTCACCCCGGACTACACCATGGGCTGCAAGCGCGTGCTCATCTCCAACGACTACTACCCGGCACTGGCGCGCGACAACGTCGACGTCGTGACCGAGGGCGTGCGGGAGGTCCGCGAGCGCAGCATCGTCGACGCCGCGGGGGTCGAGCACGCGGCCGACGTCATCGTCTACGGCACCGGCTTCCACGTCACCGACGCCTTCGACGACCTGGAGATCGTCGGCCGCGACGGGCGCAACCTCGGCAAGGAGTGGGCGACCGAGGGGATGCGGACGCACCTGGGCATCACCGTCGCCGGGTTCCCGAACCTGTTCTTCCTGCTCGGCCCGAACACCGGGCTCGGGCACAACTCCGTCGTGTTCATGATCGAGGCTCAGATCTCCTACGTCGCCGAAGCGCTGCGGCTGGCCCGCGGGAAGCCCATCGAACCGAAGCCGGAAGTGCAGGAGCGGTTCAACCGGCAGATCCAGCGCAAGCTCGCGAAGGGCATCTGGACCCGCGGCGGCTGCAAGAGCTGGTACCTCGACGCGAAGGGCGTCAACCGGACGATCTGGCCCGGCTTCACCTTGCGGTACTGGCTGGACACGCGGAAAGTGCGGCGCGAAGACTTCCAGGTCGGCTGAGCGTCGTGAGTGGTAAGGCGGGTTCTAACCCGCCTTACCACTCACGACGGCTACCAGGTGACCGGCAGGCTGAACACCCCGGTGATCGTCGAGGTCACCTTGAACGGCACCGAATCGACGTCGACCGCCAGCTGCAGCGTCGGCATGCGGCGGAACAGGGTGCTGAACACGATCTCCAGCTCCACCCGGGCCAGGTTCTGGCCGAGGCACTGGTGGATCCCGTGGCCGAAGGTGATGTGGTGGCGGTCGCCGCGGTGGGCGTCGAACGTGTCCGCGTCGGCGAAGCGCTCCTCGTCGCGGTTGCTGGAACCGAGCGCCAGCACCACTCCATCGCCCGCCTTGATCGTGACGCCGCCGATCTCGATGTCCTCCTTGGCCACCCGGACCATCACGTCGAAGATCGGGTAGTAGCGCAGGATCTCCTCGACCGTCGAGACGATCAGGCCCGGGTCGGCCTGCAGCTCGGCGATGACCTCCGGGCGCTGCAGCAGGCCGATGGTGCCGAGGGCGATCGCGTTGATCGTGGTCTCGTGGCCGCCGATGAGCAGGTTCTGCGCCATGCCGACCAGCAGGTCGTGGGTGTACACCCCGGTGCCCCGGTTGCGGACGATCAGCCGGCCGAGCACGTCGTCGCTCGGCACCAGCTCCTTCTCCGTGACCAGTTCGTCCAGGAACTTGTTGAGGTCGTCGGCCGCCGCCAGCTGCTGTTGCGGGGTGCTGCCTGGCAGCTGCAGGACCAGGGTGCGGTCCTGGAAGAACTCCCGGCTGTCCAGCGGGACGCCGAGCAGCTCGCAGATCATCCGGGACGGCACCTGCGTCGCCAGGTCACTGACCAGGTCGGCCGGCGGGCCCGCGGCGAGCATCGCGTCGATCCGCTCGTCCACGATCTGCTGGATGATCGGCCGCAGCGTGTTGATCCGGCGGAGGGTGAACTCGTTGGCGAGCATCTGCCGGGGCGCGGTGTGCTCCGGCAGGTCCAGCGCGAGCAGCGACTTGGCCTGGGCGCTGAACCCCTTGCGCAGCACCTGCTGCACCGGCCGGCGCAGCGGGAAGTTGGGGTGGCTGCGGTCGGCGCTCATCCGTTCGTCGACCAGCAGCGCCCGGACGTCGGCGTGTCTGGTGACCAGCCAGGCCTCCTGCTCGGTCGGCAGCGAGACCTTGATGATCGGGTCCTCGGCGCGCAGCCGGCGGTACTCGGCGGCCGGTTCCGGCGGTGCCGGGCGTTCCAGCGGGAAGGCCACCGGGCAGCGGGCGTCGACGGTCGTTTCAGTCATGTGTACTCCATTGTGTGACGTTCTCCCTCTCGCCGGATCCGCCGGCGATCAGGCGGGCGAGGGCCACCGCGCCGCGCAGGGAGGACAGGCCGCCCAGCGCAGCCGGTGCCAGCGGCAGCGGGGACAGTCCGGGGCGGGCCAGCGTGCCGAGGTGCGCGGCCACGCGGCCGGCCAGCGAGGGGAACCCGGCCGCGAAGCCGCCGCCGAGCAGGGCGCGCTCCGGGTGGACGAGCTCCTGGACGCTCGTCACCGCGGCGGCCAGCGCCCGGGCCGTCGTGTCGATCGCCTCGATCGCCCACGGCTGTCCGGCGGCCACCGCCTCGCGCAGGTCGTCGAACGTGACGTCCGCGCCGCGCAGCGCTCCGGCGCGGCGGAGGGTCGCCGGGCCGGAGGCGAGCGCCTGGAGGCAGCCGCGGCGGCCGCAGACACACCGCGCGCCGTCCGGTGCGACGATCACGTGCCCGATCTCGAACGAGCCGCGGCCGAGTCCGGGGCACGGCACGCCGCCGAGGACCAGGCCGCCGCCGATGCCGGTACCGATTCCCACGTACAGCAGGTTTTCGCAGCCCGAAGCCTGCGCTTCGGCGAGCGCGCCGAGGTCGCCGTCGTCCGCCCAGGCGACGGCCGCTTCGGGAAACAGCTCGTGCAGCACCGCTTTCAGGTCGACGTCCGTCCACTCCGGACGGCTCGGCCAGGTGACGACCCGGCCGTCCGGGCCGACCGTGCCGGGCATCGCCACCCCGACCGCCGCCGGCGGCCCGCCGAGGCGGTCGCGCAGCGCGGCCACGTGCGCGGCCAGCTGCGCGAGGTCGGCCTCGGCGCGGTGCCGGGGACCCCAGCCGAACGACGTCTCCTCGACGCACGTGGTGCCGGTTTCGACGCGGAAGGCGACCTTGGTGCCGCCGACGTCGATGCCGAGGTGGTACGGGGTGCGCACGTCGGTCAGCGGCCGGGCACCGACGGGCAGAGCGCGAGCAGGTCGGCCGGCTGCCGCAGCACCACGTCCGGACCGGCGGCGAGCAGCTCGCCGATGTCGTCCGGGGGCGCCCACAGCGCGGCGGCCGAAGCGACACCGGCCCCGCGCGCGCTGGCCAGGTCGGTCGGCGCGTCGCCGATCATGATGGCCCGCTCCGGCTCGATGTCCATCAGGGTGAGCGCGTGCCGGACGATGTCGGGGGCCGGCTTCGGCCGGGCGACCTCGTCGGAGCCGATGACGTGCTCGAAGAACGGCAGCAGGCCGAGGTTGTCCAGCAGGGACCGGGCCCGCGGCCCGCTCTTGCCGGTGGCGATGGCCAGCCGCAGCCCGCGCGCCCGCAGCGTCACCAGCAGCTCGGTGACGCCGTCGAAGACCTGGACCTCGCCGGCGAGGCGGTAGCTCTCGCGGACGAAGGGTTCCTCCATCTCCAGCGGCAGGTCCATGATCCGCATGATGTCCGGGAAGTAGCGGCCGAGGTGGCGCCGGTACTCCTCGAAGGGCGCGGGGCCGTCGCCGACGACTTCGGCGTAGGCGATGGCGAAGGCCTCGCTCATCACCGCGAAGCTGTCGACGACGACGCCGTCGAGGTCGAAGATGACCGCGTGCCGGACCGGCACCGAGGGATCGGCCCCGGTGTCCGGCCGATCGACGATCGGGAAAGTCATGGAGCGCCCTCTCTACTGGTACGCCGGGACCGCGCCCCGCACCGAACCGGCGGAGGCGTAGAAGTCCTCGATCATCGAGACGATCGGCCGCGCTTCGGCGACGGCCCGGCCGCGGCTGCCCGGGTCGGCCAGCATCGCGGCGAGGTCGCCCACCTGGCGCGTGTACTCGACGCCGATCCGCTCGATCGGCACCGGCAGCTGCGTGGTGGTGCCCTCGCGGGTCACCGTCAGCACGGGCTCGGGCTCGCGGTTGGGGCTGAAGCCGAAGGTGCACCGCAGGTCCGCGGTGCCGGCGCTGCCCTCGACGTGGATCACCGAGACGTCCCGCGCCTGGTGCGAGGCCCAGCTCGCGCGCAGCGAGACCGAGACGCCGTCGTCCCGGACCAGGAAGCCGCGCGCGGTGTCCTCGACGTCGGCGGCGTCGGCGCCCAGCTGGTCCTGCCGCCACGCCGCGCGCCAGGCGCCCGCGTTGACGAAGTCGTCCGACGTCACGCCGATGACCTGGGTGAAGGCGGCCGGGCCGAGCAGGAACGCGAGCGTGTCGAGCAGGTGCCAGCCGAGGTCGTACAGCGCTCCCCCGCCGGCCTTCTCGCGCTGGGTGAACCAGCCGCCCGCGCGCGGCACACCGCGGGCCCGGATCCAGCCCATCGCGACGTGCCGGATGTCGCCCAGGTCCGGGAGGACGTCCCGCAGCGCGCCGACGTCACCGCGGTAGCGGGCGGCGCTGCCGGCCAGCAGCATGCCGCCACTGCGTTCGGCCGCCGCGAGGACGTCGATCTCGGCCGAGGTCAGGCAGACCGGCTTCTCGAGGAAGACGGAGATCCCGGTGGCGAGCAGCGCGCCCGCCACCTCGGTGTGCAGGTAGTTGGGCACGGCGACGACGGCGAGGTCGACGTCGCGCGCGGTCAGCGCGGACACCGCGGGGTGCGTCGGGATGCCGGTCGCCTTCGTGAACGCCTGCCGGGACGCCGGGTCGGCGTCGACCGCGGCCACCACCTCGAAGTCGGCGTGCTCGCGCAGCAGGGGCAGCCACAGCTCCCGCCCGGCCCAGCCGAGCCCGACCACCGCGGCCCGGACACTCATGCCCGCGCCACTTCGGCGGCGATGATCTCCGCGGTCGCCTGCAGCGCCGGCTCGTCGGCCAGCAGCACCCGGTGGTGCAGCCAGACGCAGTCCCGGCTGATCGCGTCGGTGTTCGGGCAGCGTTCCGCGATCGCGTCGACGCTCTCGCCGGGGGCGCCGAGCTCCCAGAAGGCGTCGGTGCGGTAGATCGCGCGGAACGCGGCGAAGGCGGGCAGGCCGGCTTCGACGAGCCGGTCGACCAGCGCGTTGCGCCGCTCCTCGGTGAGCCCGGGGACGCGGAACATGGCCATGTAGTGGGAGTTGCGATCGGCGCGCACGTCGCCGCCCTGGGGCACGACGCCGTCGATCTCGCCGAGCAGCTCCGACAGCAGCGTCCAGCGCTCGTCGCGGACGGCGATCTGCTCGTCGAGGCGGGCCAGCTGCGCGCGCAGCACGGACGCGGAGAACTCGTTGAGCCGCATGTTGGAGCCGGCGATCTTGTGCAGGTACCGGCGGTCTTCGCGGGGACGGCCGCAGCTGTGCCGGAGGAACGCCGTCTCGTACTTCTCGGTCTCGCCCTCGGGGAAGACGACCGCGCCGCCTTCGCCGGCGGTCATCAGCTTGCCGTTCTGGAAGCTGAAGGTGGCGATGCTGTCCAGCTCGCCGACACGCTTGCCCTGCCAGCGGGCGCCGTGCGCGTGCGCGGCGTCCTGGAGCAGCGCGACGCCGGTGTCGGCGGAGATCTTCGCCAGCGCGTCCATGTCGGCGATCAGCCCGGCCATGTGCACCGGCATGATCACCTTGGTGCGCGGGGTGACGGCGGCCGCGACCGCCTCCGGGTCGAGGTTGTAGGTGGCCGCGTCGACGTCGACCGGGACGGTGACCGCGCCGAGCCGCTGGGCCGCCTGCGAGGAGGAGATGAAGGTGAAGGCGGGCACGATGACCTCGGTGCCCGGGCCGACGCCCATGACCTGCAGGGCGAGTTCCAGCGCGTGCGTGCCGTTCGTGACCGCCAGCGCGTGCGCGGCGCCGTGGTGGGCGGCGAACTCGCGCTCGAAGGAGTTCACCTCGTCCCCGCCCATGCGCCACCACTGACCCTGTTCGAGCGCGCGGACCAGGCCGTCCCGCTCGGCGTCGTCGTACTGCGGCCACGCGGGGAATTCCGGTGCCTTTCGCGCGTTCATGGTTCTCCGAATCTCCGCTGGGGTTCGAATGGCAGAAAAAAGCCCGTGCCGTGTCCGGAATGCTGCGAAATATCAGCGTCAAGACCAGGCTAGGTCGGCGCTGACACCCTCACATCCCCCGGCTTGGTAGTGCCGATCTTCAGCCCAGGCCGAAGAAAGCGCGGTAGGAGCCGAGCTGCCCGCCGAGCATGTGAATTCCATAGTGGACGTCGTGGCCGAGAGCGGCCGCTTCGCGCAGAAGGCGGGTTTCGCGCGGTTTCATGATGATGTCGGCGACCACGCGGCCCGGCGCCAGCTCCTCCGGCCGGAACGGCAGCGGGTCGTCGGGACGCAGGCCCAGCGGCGTCGCGTTGACGACGATCTCGGCGCCAACGAGGTCCGGTTCGGCCGACACCGACGTCCGGCCCGACCAGTGTGCGTCCAGCCGGGCTTGCAACGCCGTCAGTTTCGCGGTGTCCGGGTCGCACACCGCGAGCCGGTCGGCGCCCGCGGCCAGCACCGCGGCCGCGATGGCACTGCCTGCTCCACCGGCGCCGACGAGAGCGACCGTCCGGGCCTTCGGGTCGTGGCCGGCTTCGACGAGCCCGGCCACGAAGCCGGTGCCGTCGAAGTTCTCGGCGTACCACCGGCCGTCGGCTTCCCGGCGCAACGCGTTGGCGCTGCCGGTGATCTCGACCATCGGGCTGCACCGGTCGGCGAGCCCGGCCACGGCCACCTTGTGCGGCACGGTGACGAAGATGCCGTCGAGGTTGCCCACCGCCTTCAGCCCGGCGACGATCCGCTCCAGGTCCGGCGCCGGCGCGTGCACCGGGACGAGCACGGCGTCGACGCCCAGGTCCGCGAAGAGCGGGTTCAGCAGCCCGGGCGACTGGACCTGCGCGACCGGATCGCCCAGCACGACGTACAGGCGGGTGGTGCCGCTGATGGTCATCTCGGCCTTCCCGCTGCGGCTAGCGCAGCATCTTCCCGATCGCGTGGGCGAGTTCGACCGACTGGTCGGCGTTGAGCCGCGGGTCGCAGGCGGTCAGGTAGCGGTCCGGCAGGTCGGCCTCGGCGATGCCCGCGGCCCCGCCGAGGCATTCGGTCACGTCGTCGCCGGTCACCTCGACGTGGATGCCGCCCGGGTGGGTGCCGAGCGCCCGGTGGACGGCGAAGAAGCCGGCGAGCTCGTCGGCGACGTCGCCGAAGTGCCGGGTCTTGTAGCCGTTGCCCGAGGTCCGGGTGTTGCCGTGCATCGGGTCGCACTGCCAGATCACCTCGTGCCCGGAGGCGGCGACCTTCTCCACGATCGGCGGGAGCAGCTCGCGGACGTGGGCGTGCCCCATCCGGCTGACCAGCGTCAGCCGGCCCGGCGTGCGGTGCGGGTCGAGCCGCCGTACGTACTCGACGGCCTGTTCCGGCGTGGTGGACGGCCCCAGCTTCAGGCCGATCGGGTTGGCCAGCAGCTCCGCGAACGCGATGTGGGCGCCGTCGAGCTGCCGGGTGCGTTCGCCGATCCACAGGAAGTGCGCCAGCCCGCTGGACAGCCGCGGTTCCGGCCCGCCGGTGTCCGCCGACAGGACGGCCCGCTCGTAGTCGAGCAGCAGCATCTCGTGGCTGACGTACATCTCGCTCGGCCGTGGCGGCCGGGCGTCCTCGGCGAACCACGACTCACCGCGGTGAGAGGCACCGGCGAGCGCCGGCAGCGGTTCTTCGATGCCCTCGGCGCAGAGCTTGCGGACGAGGTCCATCGCGCTGGCCGCGTGGGCGTAGGCCATCAGCATCCGGTGCGGGTCGGGGGTCCGGGCCGCGGCCGTGCACTCCGGGGAGTTCACGATGTCGCCGCGGTAGACCGGCAGTCCCAGCGAGTCGACGGTCTTGGACCGCGGCTTGGCGAACTGCCCGGCCATCCGGGCGACCTTGACCACCGGCAGGCCGGCCGCCTCGGCCAGCACTTCGCCCATCCGCTCCAGCAGGCCCAGGTTGGCCCGCAGGTGTGGTTCGGTGTTGCCGGCGAACGTCTCCGCGCAGTCCCCGCCCTGCAGCAGGAACGCCTCGCCGCGGGCGACCGACGCGAGCCGCGTGCGCAGCCGCGCGGTCTCCTCCGGCGCCACGATCGGCTCGGCGTTGTGCAGCAGCTCGACCACCGCCTCCGCCCGGGCGGCGTCCGGCCAGCACGGCTGCTGCGCGGCCGGCTTGGCCAGCGCCGCGCTCAGCCGGGCGGCCAGCACCCGATCGGCCGCCGGGCCGGTGCGCAGCCGGTTCACGGCGCCGCCGCTTCCGTCGCCCCCACCAGGTTCTCCAGGCGGTCGCGGGGCATCCCGGCCAGGACGCCGGTGACCACCTCCGGCGGCACGTCGCTGACCAGCTCCGCACCCCGCGGCCCGGTCAGCACGAAGGCGAGCCCGGTGATCGCCTTCTTGTCCCGGTGCATCTGGCGCACGAGCACCGCCGGGTCGACGTCCTCGGGCAGCGCCGCCGGCAGGCCGTAGTGGCGGACGACGTCGAGGTGTTCGTCCACTCCGGACTGATCGATCCGGTCGAGCGCGCCCGCGAGCCGGCCCGCGAAGACCGTGCCGATGGCCACCGCCTCGCCATGGCGCAGCGCGAAGTCCGTGGCGATCTCCAGCGCGTGGCCCAGCGTGTGGCCGTAGTTGAGCAGGTGCCGCAGCCCGGTGTCGCGCTCGTCCTGCGCGACGATGCCCGCCTTGAGGGTGACGCTGGCGGCGATCTGCTCCGGCAGCGAGAGCCCCCGCAGGTCGGGTGCGCCGATGAAGTGGCAGCGCGCGATCTCGCCGAGGCCGTTCAGCAGCTCCCGCCGCGGCAGGGTGGTCAGGTAGTCCGTGTCGCACAGCACCGCGCTCGGCTGCCAGTACGCGCCGACGAGGTTCTTGCCCGCCGGCAGGTTCACCGCGGTCTTCCCGCCGACGCTGGCGTCCACCTGCGCGAGCAGGGACGTCGGCAGGTGCACCACGGCGACCCCCCGGTGGTACAGCGCGGCCGCGAGCCCGACGACGTCGGTGGTCGTGCCGCCGCCGCAGGAGACGACGACGTCGGACCGGGTCAGCCCGAACCGCGCGAACTCACCGCACAACTCTTCCACTGTGGACAGTCGTTTGTCCGGCTCGCCGTCGCGCGCCGGCAGCAGCAGCGTCTCGACGCCGGTGTCCGGCACCCACTCCGCCGGGCGGGCCGAGACGACCACGGCCCGCTGGGCGCCGAGCCGCCGGACGACCCCGGGCAGCGCGTGCCGCACCCCGGGGCCGACGAGCACGTCGTAGGAACGTTCTTCCAGGCGTACCGGGATCGTCGTCGTCACGGCGAGGGCTCCCGCGGCTCCGGCAGCGTCAGGTAGGGCAGGTCGGCGATCCGGGAGACCGGCTCGCTGCCGTGGTGGAGGTATTCGCCGCCGTAGAAGAAGTTCAGGTAGGGGACGTAGTGCTGCCGGTACGCCGTCCGGCACAGGCCGGCGAACTTCGCCAGCAGGCCCTCTTTTTCCGTCATCGTGGTGCCTTTCCCCAGTTCAGCCGAGATCGCCGGACAGCACACGGGCCACCAGCGTCCGGTGTTCTTCGTCGTCGGTGATCGTGCGGACCTGCTCGCGGCCGTCCTCGACGGTCAGGTAGCGGCGCTGCCGCAGGAAGACCTGGCCGTTCGCGGTCGCCCGGCCGCACAGGGTTTCCTGCGTGTCGGTGCGGCTGGTGTCCCCGACCAGGGCCCGGAAGTTGTCCTCCAGCTCCTTCCAGTCGCGCCACTGCCGCGGTTGCGTCGTGAAGGTGTAGACGACGCTCCAGCGGGTGACCGCGCCCCGGCGTTGCAGCGCGTACCCGGTTTCCCGCTCCACCAGCCGGAACTGGCTCCCGTACTGGGTCTGCACCGCGGGCGAGACCGGCAGCGGCTCGACGTAGGTGGGGCCGGGGTAGCCGACGTCCACGAGCCAGTCGCCGCCGTCCAGGGTGACCAGGTTGAACATGTGCTCGACGTCGGTCGCGAAGGTCTCCCGGCCTTCGGCGGTGCTGCCCGCGAGCGGCGTGACGTCGTAACCCAGTTCGGTGAGGAGCCGGTGGAACAGCCGGTTCAGGTGGTAGCAGGCGCCGCCCTTGCCTTCGGCGATGCTGGTCACGAACACGTCGTCCTCGTCGAGGTCGACGACGTTCACCGCGTCCCGCAGCTGGTAGGCGAGGCTGTTGTACGGGATCGCCATCAGGTGGTGCTTCTGCAGCTTCGCGAGCGTCTCGAGGCCCACGCCGGTTTCGCCGGCGCAGCCGATCCGCTGGAGGTAGGTCTCCACGTCGAACAACGTCCATCCACCTTCTTTCAGAGCAGCTCGGTCAGGTGCGCGGCGAGCAGGGCCGGCGTCGGGTGATCGAAGACGACGCTGGGCGCGATCTTCCGTTCGGTGCGGGCGCGCAGCCGGTTGCGGAGTTCGATCGCGGTGAGCGAGTCGAAGCCGATCTCGAACAGGCCCTGGTCCGGGTCGACCTGGTGGGCGGCCCGGTAGCCCAGCACCGCGGCCACCTGGGCGCGCACCAGTTCCAGGAGGACCTTCCCCCGCTCGGCCGGTGCGAGCCCGGCCAGCCGGCCGGCCCAGTCCTCGTCCACTGTGGACGCCGTGCGGGCCTGCTGCCGGCTCGGGCGGACCAGGCCGCGCAGCAGGTGCGGCACCTCGGTGCCGGACGCCGCTTCGGCCCGCAGGCCGCGCAGGTCGAGCTGGGCGGGCACCAGCTGCGCCGCCCCCGCCCCGATGGCGGCGTCGAACAGGTCCATGCCGTCCGCGGGGTTCATGGCGACCAGGCCGCCGCGCCGGGTCATCCGGGCCCGGCCGGCTTCGTCGGTGCCGGCCGCCATGCCGCCGGTGGTCTGGTCCCACAGGCCCCACGCCAGCGACTGGCCCGGCAAGCCCGCCGCGCGCCGGTGGGCCATCAGCCCGTCCAGGTAGGCGTTGGCCGCGGCGTAGCTGCCGCTGCCGGCGCCCATGAACACCGCGGACACCGAGGAGTAAACGACGAACGCGTCGAGGTCCAGGTCGCGGCTCAGTTCGTCGAGGTGGCGGACCGCGTCGACCTTGGGCGCGAACACCTCGGCCAGCCGGTCCGGGGTCACCGTCCCGATCACCCCGGCGTCCGAGACGCCGGCCGTGTGCACGATGGCGGCCGGCCGGTGTTCGGCCAGCAGCGCGGCCACCTGGTCCCGGTCGGCGACGTCGCAGGCGGCGACCGCGACGTCGGCGCCGAGTGCGGTGAGGTCGGTGACCAGGTCCTTCGCGCCTTCGGCGTCCAGGCCGCGGCGGCTGGCCAGCACGAGCTGCCGGACACCGTGCCGCTCGACCAGGTGCCGGGCGGCCAGGCCGCCGAGCGACCCGGTGCCGCCGGTGATCAGCACCGGCCCGCGGGTGGTGAACCCGGCAGGCGAGTCCGGCCGGGCCACGCGGGCGAGCCGCGGGATGGCCACCGTCGTGCCGCGGACCGCGACCTGCGGCTCGCCGTCGGCCAGCACCGAAGCCAGCAGCGGCGGCACGTCGGCGTCCGGCTCGACGTCGAGCAGGACGATCCGGTCCGGGTTCTCCGCCTGGGCGGCCCGGATCAGCCCCCACACCGCGGCCGCGGCCGGGTCGGTCACCACGCCGTCGCCGGCGGGCACCGCGCCCCGGGTCACGATCGCGAGCTTCGTCGCCTCCAGCCCGCCGCCGGCCAGCCAGCACTGGACGACGTTCAGCACCCGCACGGTGAGCGCCAGCGCCTCGCCCTCGCCCGCTTCCATGACGGCCACCGCCGGGGCCTCGGCCACGCCGGTCTCGACGTCGTCGGCCAGCGTCGCCACCTCTTCCGCGGTGGCGACCGGAACCCACGACGGCACCGGCGCCGAAGTGTCCACGGAGGACAGCGGGGTCCAGTCCACCCGGAACAGCGAACCGGCACCCGCCGGGCCCGCCGCCGTCGTGAGCTGGTCGTTCGAGACCGGACGGCCGACCAGGGAATCCAGCGTCACGACCAGGCCGCCGGTCTCGTCCACGGCCTCCAGGGACAGGCTGTCCCGCTCGGGCTTGGCGACGCGCACCCGCAGCACCGAGGCCCCGGCCGCGTGCAGCCGCAGCCCGTTCCACGCGAACGGCAGCCGCACCTCGTCGCCATAGGACTCGGTGTCCGCGGCGGCGCTGACCATCGTCGAGTGCAGGGCCGCGTCGAGCAGGGCCGGGTGAATGCCGAACCGGCCGGCTTCCGCGTCCTCGGGCAGGGCGATCTCGGCGAAGGTTTCGTCCCCGCGCCGCCACACCGCCCGCACGGCCCGGAACGTCGGCCCGTAGCCGTAGCCGACGTCCGCGAGCACGTCGTAGGCACCGCTGATGTCAATGGGCTTCGCCTCGGGCGGCGGCCAGGCCGCGAAGTCGAACGCGGCGGTTCCCCGCGGCCGGTCGTCCGGCTGGAGGACGCCGGTGGCGTGCCGGACCCAGCTGTCGGCGTCTTCGCGAAGGGAGTAGACGTCCACCGTGCGCGAGCCGTCCGCGCCTGGGCCGCCGAGGGCGACCTGCACGCGGACCCCGCCGCGGCGGGGCACCACCAGCGGCGCCTCGATGACCAGCTCGTCGAGCACCGGGCAGCCGGCTTCGTCGCCGGCCCGCACGGCCAGCTCGACCAGCCCGGTGCCGGGGACGATCACGACGTCCCGGACCGCGTGGTCGGCCAGCCAGGGGTGTGTCCGCAGCGACAGCCGCGAGGTGAAGACCAGGCCATCGGACTGCGGCAGCTCGACGACCGCGCCCAGCAGCGGGTGATCGGCCCCGGCCAGGCCGAGCGAGACGGCGTCGGACGCGGTGTCCGCCGCGCGGAGCCAGTAGTGCTCGTGGTCGAAGGCGTACGCCGGCAGGTCCGCCCGGGCGGGCGGCACGAGCGACGACCAGTCGAGGTCGACCCCGCGGACGAACAGCTCCGCCACCGACGTCAGCAGCCGCCGGAGGCCGCCGTCGTCGCGCCGGAGGGTGCCGGTGACGACAGCGTCGGTGAGTTCGGTGATCGGCTGCACCAGCACCGGGTGGGCGCTGACTTCGACGAACACGCCGTGGCCCTGGGCGATCAAGGCTTCCACGGCCGGGCCGAACCGCACCTGGCCACGCAAGTTCCGGTACCAGTAATCGCCGTCGACGACCCCGGCTCCGGTGATCCACTCGCCGGTGAGGGTGGAGAGGAACGGCACCTGCGGCGCCCGCGCGTCGAGCCCGGCCAGCGCTTCGGCCAGGGTCTCCTCGATGTCCTCGACGTGCCGGGTGTGCGAGGCGTAGTCCACCGCGATCTGCCGGACGCGGACGCCTTGGCCGGTCAGCGTTTCGAGGGCTTCGGCGAGCGCTTCGGCGTCCCCGGCGACCACCACCGACGTGGGGCTGTTGACCGCGGCCACCTCGACCCGGTCCGCCCACGGCGCCAAGCGCGTGACGGCGTCTTCTTCGCTCAGCGCGACCGAAGCCATGCCGCCGCGGCCGGAGAGCTTCGCGGCGATGGCCTGGCTGCGCAGGGCGACCACCTTCGCCGCGTCTTCGAGCGAGAGCGCGCCGGACACGCACGCGGCGGCGATTTCGCCCTGGGAGTGGGCGACCACCGCGTCCGGGACGACCCCGGCCGCCGACCACACCGCGGCCAGGCCGACCATCATCGCGAAACTCGCGGGCTGGAGGACGTCCACCCGGTAGAGCAGGCCGGGGCCTTCGCCGCGCAGGACGTCGAGCAGCGACCAGTCGACCCACGGCTCCAGCGCGGCCGCGCACTCGGCGATCCGCGCGGCGAACACCGGCGAGGATTCGAGGAGTTCCCGGCCCATGCCCGCCCACTGCGTCCCCTGGCCCGGGAACACCCAGACGAGCTTGCCCGGCAGGCCGGACGCGGACACCCGGCCGGTGACCAGGCCCGGCGCGTCCTCGCCGCGGGCGAGGGCGGCCAGCCCGGTGCGGGCCTCCTCGGCCGTCTCCGCCACGACGACCGCACGCTCGCCGAACCGGGCACGGCCCGGCAGGGCACCGGCGACGTCGGCGAGGGCCTGGTCGTCCAGGACCGCGGCCAGCCGATCGGCCTGCCCGGCGAGGGAACCGGCGCTGCGGGCCGTCACGACCAGCGGCACCACAGCCGGTCGTGAGTGGAAAGGAGGGTTAGAACCCGCTTTTTCACTCACGACAAGCTGCGGCAGACCCGGATCCGGGGCTTCTTCGATGATCAGGTGGGCGTTGGTGCCGCTGATCCCGAACGAGGACACCCCGGCCCGGCGGGGACGGCCGTTCCGGGGCCACTCCCGGGCCTCGGTCAGCAGCGAGACCGCTCCGGCGGACCAGTCGACCTGGCTGGTGGGCCGGTCCACGTGCAGGGTGGGCGGCAGGACGCCGTGCCGCAGCGCCTGCACCACCTTGATCACCCCGGCGACCCCGGCGGCCGACTGCGTGTGCCCGAAGTTCGACTTCACCGACCCCAGCCACAGCGGCTGCTCCGGGTCGCGGTCCTGGCCGTAGGTGGCCAGCAGGGCCTGCGCCTCGATCGGGTCGCCCAGCGCCGTCCCGGTGCCGTGCCCCTCCACGACGTCCACATCGGACGGTTGCAGGCCGGCCCCGGCGAGGGCGCGGCGGATGACCCGCTGCTGCGACGGCCCGTTCGGGGCGGTCAGGCCGTTGGACGCGCCGTCGGAGTTGACCGCGCTGCCGCGCAGCACGGCCAGGACGCGGTGCCCGCGTTCGCGTGCCACCGAAAGCCGCTCCAGCACGACAACCCCGACACCCTCGGCCCAGCCGGTGCCGTCCGCGCCGTCGGCGTAGGCCTTGCACCGGCCGTCGCCGGCCAGGCCGCGCTGCTTGGCGAACTCCACGAACGTGCCGGGCGTGCCCATCACCGTGACCCCGCCGGCCAGGGCCATCGAGCACTCGCCCTGCCGCAGGGCTTGCCCGGCCAGGTGCATCGCGACCAGCGACGACGAGCACGCCGTGTCGATCGTGACCGCCGGGCCCTCGAAGCCGAAGACGTAGGACACCCGGCCCGACACGACACTCGACGCGCCCGCGGTGCTCGCGTAGCCCTCCAGGTCGGCCGCGTCCGCGCCCATTCCGTAGCCCTGGTTGGACACGCCGGCGAACACCCCGACGTCGGCACCCTTCAGCGAACTCGGGTCGACCCCGACGCCCTCCAGGGCCTCCCAGGAGGCTTCCAGCAGCAACCGCTGCTGCGGGTCCATCGCCAGCGCCTCGCGCGGCGAGATGCCGAAGAAGCCCGCGTCGAACAGGCCCGCGCCTTCGAGGAAGCCGCCCTGGCTGGTGTACGTCGTGCCCGAGCGGTCGGGGTCGTCGTCGAACAGGTTCTCCAGGTCCCAGCCGCGATCCTCGGGGAAGGGCGACAACCCTTCGAGGCCGTCGCGCACCAGGCGCCACAGGCCTTCCGGGTCGGTGACGCCGCCGGGCAGCCGGCACGCCATGCCGACGATGGCGATCGGCTCGCCGGCGTCCGCGGCGGTCACCGCCACGGCCGGCGCGTCCGGCACCGTGTCGCCGAGTTCGGCACGCAGGTAGCGAGCCAGCGCCACCGGCGTCGGGTAGTCGAAGACCAGCGTGGCGGGCAGCTTCAGCCCGCTCGCCTCGCGCACCCGGTTGCGCAGTTCCACCGACGTCAGCGAGTCGAAGCCGGTGTCCTTGAACGCCGTGTCCGCGCGGACGGCCTCCGGTCCGGCGTGCCCGAGCACCAGCGCGACCTGGGTGCGGACGACGTCGAGCAGCAGCGCCTCCTGCTCCGCGGGGGCGAGCCCGGCGAGCCGCCCGGCCAGTCCCTTGTCCACAGTGGACGCCGGACGCGCCTGCTGCCGTCCCGGGCGGACCAGGCCGCGCAGCAGGTGCGGCACCGTCCCGGCGGCCCGGGTCTTGCGGAGGTCGAGCTTGACCGGGACGACGAGCCCGTCCGGAGCTGCGTCGAACAGCTCCATGCCTTCGGCGGGTGAGATGGCGAGGACCCCGCCGCGGCTCGCCCGCGCCTGGTCGGCGCCGCCGAGGTGGGCGGTCATCCCGTCGGTCTGTTCCCACAGGCCCCAGGCCAGCGACGTGCCGGGCAGGCCCGCGGCCCGGCGGTTCGCCACCACGGCGTCCAGGTACGCGTTGGCGGCGGCGTAGTTGCCCTGCCCGGCGGAGCCGAAGACCCCGGAGGCGGAGGAGAACACGACGAAGGCGTCGAGGTCGAGGTCGCGGGTGAGCTCGTCGAGGTGGCGGATCGCGTCGACCTTCGGCGCGAAGACCTTCGCCAGCCGCTCCCGCGTCAGCGACTCGAAGACGCCGTCGTCGAGAACACCGGCCGTGTGCACGACGGCGGTCGGCCGGTGCTCGGCCAGCACCGCGGCCACCTGGTCCCGGTCGGCCAAGTCGCAGGCGATCACGGAGACCTCGGCGCCCTGCGCGGTGAGGTCCGCGGTCAGCTCGGTCATGCCGTCGGCGTCGGGGCCGCGGCGGCTGACGAGCACCAGCCGCCGGACGCCGTGCCGGGCGGCCAGGTGCCGGGCGGTGAGCACGCCGAGCGAGCCGGCGCCCGAGATCAGGACCGTCCCGCCGGTCACGGCCGGTGCCTCCGCGGCCGCGGCGCGGGCGAGCCGCGGGGCGGTCAGGGTGGTGCCGCGGACGGCGACCTGCGGCTCGCCGGAGGCCAGCACCCGGCCCAGCGGGACGTCGCCGTCGGTGTCCACCAGCACGATCCGGTCCGGGTTTTCCGCCTGCGCGGCCCGGATCAGGCCCCACACCGCGGCACCGGCCGGGTCAGCCACCTCGTGGACGGCGCCGCGGGTCACCACGGCCAGGCGAGCGTCGTCGGCTGCGCCGGCGAGCCAGGTCTGCACCGCCTCCAGGACCCGGCCGGTCAGTTCCAGGGGATCTTCGCCGACGGCTTCGAGCACCTCGACGTGGTCCGCCGGAACGTCTCCAGCCGGGGGAATTTCGGTCCACTCCACGCGGAACAGCGCGTCCCGGTTCGCCGCCGCGCCGAGCTGTTCGGTCGACACCGGCCGGGAGACCAGCGAATCCGCCGTCACGACGAGACCGCCGGCTTCGTCCGCGGCCTGGACGGACAGCGCATCCGGGCCGCTCGGGGCGAGCCGGACCCGCAGCGCGGACGCCCCGGCGGCGTGCAGGACCAGGCCGTTCCAGGCGAACGGCAGCACCGGGCGGCCGGGCTCTTCGGTCGTGGCCGCACCGGCCATACCCGCGTGCAGGGCCGCGTCCAGCAGGCCGGGATGGATGCCGAAGCGAGCCGCGTCCGCGCGGTCGTCTTCGGACAGCGAGACCTCGGCGAACACCTCGTCGCCGCGCCGCCACACCGCCCGCAGGCCCCGGAACGACGGCCCGTAGGCGTACCCGCGCTCGACGAGCCCGTCGTAGAAGTCCTCGACGTCGACGCGCTCGACGCCGGGCGGCGGCCAGGCGGTGAAGTCGAACGGCTCGGCCGCTTCCGCGGAAGCGGCCAGGAAGCCGGTCGCGTGCCGGGCCCAGACCTCGGCCCCGGCGTCCTCGCGCAGGGAGTACACCTCGACCGCGCGCGACCCGGTCTCCCCCGGCGCGCCCACGACGACCTGGATCCGGACCCCGCCGTGGTCGGGGACGACCAGCGGGGCCTCGATGACGAGCTCTTCGAGGGCCGGGCAGCCGGCTTCGTCCCCGGCCCGGACGGCCAGCTCGACGAGCCCGGTGCCCGCGACCAGCACGACCCCGCCGATGACGTGGTCGGCCAGCCAGGGGTGCGACTTCAGCGACAGCCGCGCGGTGAAGACCAGGCCGTCCGACTGCGGCAGCCGCACGACCGCGCCCAGCAGCGGGTGGTCGGCCGCGACCTGCCCGAGCGACGCCGCGTCGGTGGCCTGCGCGGCCGGCTGCAGCCAGTAGTTCCGCTGGTCGAAGGCGTACTTCGGCAGGTCGACGAACCCGGTCACCGGCGGCAGCAGCGCGGACCAGTCGACCGCTGTCCCGCGGACGAACAGCTCGGCGACCGCGGCGATCAGCGCGGTGTCTTCCGGGCGGTCGTCCCGCAGGGCCGCGACGCAGGTGACCTCGGCCGTCTCCTCGACGAGGGCGGTCAGCGCCGCGCCCGGCCCGAGTTCGACGAACCGGGAGGCGCCGGACTCCGCCGCGGCCGTGACGCCCTCGGCGAACCGCACCGGCCGCCGGACGTGCTCGGCCCAATAGCCCGGCTCGGTGAGCTCGCCGGGTTCGGCGAGCCGGCCGGTCACGTTGGAGACCACCGGGATTTCCGGCTCGTGCCAGGTCACGCCGGCCAGCTCGGCGGCGAACTCGGCGAGCATCGGCTCCATCCGCGCGGAGTGGAAGGCGTGGGAAACCTTGAGCTGCTTGGTCTTGTGCCCGCGCTCGCGCATCCGGGCGGCGGCCGCGAGGACCGCGTCTTCGTCCCCGGAGAGGACCACCGCGGACGGGCCGTTGACGGCGGCGAGTTCGACGCCGTCCCCGAGCAGTCCGGCGATCTCGGCTTCGGACGCGGCGACGGCCACCATCGCCCCGCCCGGCGCCAGCGCCTGCATCAGCCGCCCGCGGGCCGCGACGATCCGGGCCGCGTCCGGCAGCGAGAACACGCCCGCGGCGTAGGCGGCGGTGAGCTCGCCGATGGAGTGGCCGAGCACGATGTCCGGCCGGACGCCCCAGGACTCCGCGAGCCGGAACAGCGCGCTCTCCACCGCGAACAGCCCGGCCTGGGTGAACATGGTCTGGTCCAGCAGCCCGGTGCCGGCCGGCACCGCACCCAGCACGACGTCCCGCACGGGGTGCCCGCCCCGGCCGGCCAGGCACTTGTCCAGTTCCGCGCAGGCTGCGTCGAACGCCGTCGCGAACACCGGGTACCGGTCGTACAGCTCGCGGCCCATGCCGAGCCGCTGCGAACCCTGGCCCGGGAAGACGTAGGCGACCTTGCCCGGCCGGGCCGAACCGGTGACCACGCCGGGTGCGCGTTCTTCGCGGGCCAGTGCCCGCAGCCCGGCCACGGCCTCTTCGGCCGTTCCGGCGACGACGACCGCGCGGTCGTTCAGCAGCGCCCGGCTCGTCAGCAGCGCGCTCGCCACGTGGGCCCGTGACGCGCCGGACTCCAGGACGTCGGCCAGGCGACCGGCCTGAGCGGCCAAAGAGGCCGGGCTGCCCGCCGACACGACCAGCGCCACCGGTCGTGAGTGGAAAGGAGGGTTAGAACCCGCCTTTTCACTCACGAGGTCTTGGGGCGGGGCCTCCTCCAGGATCAGGTGGGCGTTCGTGCCGCTGATCCCGAACGCGGACACGCCGGCCCGGCGGGGCCGGTCTTCGCGCGGCCACTCGCGCGCCTCGGTCAGCAGCTCGACCGCACCGGCCGACCAGTCGACCTCCGGCGTCGGCTCGGCCACGTGCAGGGTCGGGGGCATGGCGCCGTGCCGCAGCGCCTGGACCATCTTGATCACGCCCGCGACCCCGGCGGCCGCCTGCGTGTGCCCGAAGTTCGACTTGACCGAGCCCAGCCACAGGGGCCGTTCGCGGCCCTGGCCGTAGGTCGCCAGCAGTGCCTGCGCTTCGATCGGGTCGCCGAGCGCGGTGCCCGTGCCGTGCGCCTCGACGATGTCCACATCGGACGCGACCAGCCCGGCCCCGGAGAGGGCCTTGCGGATCACCCGCTGCTGCGAAGGCCCGTTCGGCGCGGTGAGGCCGTTGGACGCGCCGTCCTGGTTGACCGCGCTGCCGCGGATCACCGCGAGGATCCGGTGCCCGCGTTCCTGGGCCACCGAAAGCCGTTCGAGGACGAGGACGCCGGCGCCCTCGGCCCAGCCGGTGCCGTCGGCGGTCGAGGAGAAGGCCTTGGAGCGGCCGTCGGCGGCCAGCACCCGCTGCCGGGAGAAGGCCACGAACGTGCCGGGCGTCGGCATCACCGTCGCGCCGCCGGCCAGCGCCATCGAGCACTCGCCCGCGCGCAGGGCCTGGGCGGCGAGGTGGATGGCCACCAGCGACGACGAGCACGCGGTGTCGATGGTGACGGCCGGCCCTTCGAGCCCGAAGACGTAGGACACCCGGCCCGACGCCACGCTCGACGCCGCCCCGATGCCCGCGAAGGCTTCCAGGTCCGGCGTGATCGCCCCGGCGCCGTAGCCCTGGGTGAAGACGCCGGAGAACACGCCGACGTCGCTGCCCTTCAGCGAAAGCGGGTCGACCCCGGCGTCCTCCAGGGCCTCCCACGACGTCTCCAGCAGCACCCGCTGCTGCGGGTCCATGACGAGGGCCTCGCGCGGCGAGATGCCGAACAGGCCCGCGTCGAAGTGCCCGGCGCCGCGCAGGAACCCGCCCTGGCTGGTGTAGGACGTCCCGGGGTTGTCCGGGTCCGGGTCGAACAGGCCGTCCAGGTCCCAGCCGCGGTCGTCGGGGAAGCCCGACAGGGCGTCGACCCCGTCGGCGACCAGCCGCCACAGGTCTTCGGGCGAGGACACGCCACCGGGGAACCGGCAGGCCATGCCGACGACGGCGAGCGGCTCGTCGGCGTGCCGGGCCCCCTGCTTGCGCAGGCTGTGCAGTTCCGCCGTGACGCGCTTGAGGTACTTGAGGAGTTTCTCGTCCGTGGCCATTCCTGGTTCCTCACAAGGGTTTGCTGGGAGCGTGGGTCTCGGACCGGGTCAGGTGAGGCCCAGCTCCTCGTCGATGAAGTCGAGGACTTCGTCGGCGGACGCGGCCTCGAGCCGGTCCGCCAGCGTTTCGCCGTCCGGGGCGTCGCTCACCCCGTTGCACCGGGCCACCAGGCCCTGCAGCCGGAGGGTGAGGCCGGTCTTCGTGGATTCGTCGAGGACCAGCCCGCCGAGCAGGGCCTCGACGTCTTCGAGCCGGGCGTGCACGACCGAAAGCGCGTCGTCGCCGGCGCCGAGTTCGTCGCGCAGGTGCCGGGCGAGGACCAGCGGGGTCGGGTAGTCGAAGGCGAGCGTCGCGGGCAGTTTCAGCCCGGTGCTCTCCCGCAGCCGGTTGCGCAGGTCGACCGAGGTGAGCGAGTCGAACCCGGCGTCCTTGAACGCGGTGTCGGCGCGGACGGCGTCCGGCCCGGTGTGGCCGAGCACCGCCGCGACCTGGTTCCGCACCAGGTCGACGAGCAGGGCCTCCTGCTCGGGCGCGCCCAGCCCGGCCAGCTTCCGCAGCAGGTCGTTGTCCACTGTGGACGCACTCTGCGCCTGCCGCCGCCCGGTCCGGACCAGGCCGCGCAGCAGGGGCGGCACGGTGCCGCCGGCCCGCAGCTCCCGCAGGTCGAGCTTGACCGGTACGAGCAGCGCGGGCCGGGCGCCCAGCGAGGCGTCGAACAGGGCCATGCCCTCCTCGGCCGTGATCGGCCGCACGCCGCCGCGGCTCATCCGGGCCTGGTCGGTGCCGCCGAGGTGCGCGGTCATGCCGGTGGCCTGCTCCCACAGGCCCCACGCCAGCGACAGGCCGGGCAGGCCCACGGCCCGGCGGCTCGCCATCGCCGCGTCCAGGAACGCGTTGGCGGCCGCGTAGTTGCCCTGGCCGGGCGAGCCGAAGACGCCGGAGCCGGAGGAGAACACGACGAAGGCGTCGAGGTCCCGGTCGCGGGTGAGTTCGTCGAGGTGGCGGACGGCGTCGACCTTGGGCGCGAAGACCTTGGCCAGCCGGTCCGGGGTGAGCGTCCCGATGACGCCGTCGTCCAGGACGCCCGCGGTGTGGATGACGCTCGCCGGGCGGTGCGCGTCGAGCAGGGCGGCCACCTGGTCGCGGTCGGCCAGGTCGCAGGCGACGACGGAGACGTCCGCGCCGGCCGCGGTGAGGTCGGTGACGAGGTCCTTCGCGCCGTCGGCGTCCAGGCCGCGGCGGCTGGCCAGGACCAGCTTCCGCACGCCGTGCCGGGTGACCAGGTGCCGGGCGACGAACTCGCCGAGCACCCCGGCTCCGGAGACCAGGACCGGCCCGCGCAGACCGGACACCGGTGCGGCGTCGGCGCGAGCCAGGCGCGGGACGTGGAGGGCGGCGCCGCGCACGGCGACCTGCGGCTCCCCGGTGGCCAGCACCGCGCCGAGCGGGACTTCGCCGTCGGTGTCCAGCAGGACGATCCGGTCCGGGTTTTCCGCCTGCGCGGACCGGACCAAACCCCAGACCGCCGCCGCGGCCGGGTCGGTGACCGGGGTGTCCCCGGCGGGCACCGCGCCGCGCGTGACGACGACCAGCCGCTCCGCCTCCGGCTCGGTCAGCCAGGTCTGCAGCTTCTCCAGGACGCGGGACGTCGCCGCGAGCGGGGATTCGCCGCCGGGGACTTCCAGCACGTCGGCGACGCCGTCGGCCTCGTGACTCCCGGGGAGCTCGATCCAGTTCACCTGGAACAGCGCGTCCTGGGTGCCGCTCGGCGACCCGGCGGACACCGGCCGCAGCACCACTTCCTTCGCCGTGACGACCAGGTTGCCGGCGCCGTCGACCGCTTCCAGGGCACCTCCGGGCACCAGCCGGACCCGCAGGGTCGACGCGCCTTCGGCGTGCAACGTCAGGCCGCGCCATTCCATGGGCTGCGTGACGCCGTCTTCGCCGGACAGGGCCGCGTTCAGGAGCGCCGGGTGGAGGGCGAAGGCGCCGGCGTCCACGCCGTCGGGCAGGGAGACCTCGGTGACGATCTCGTCGCCGCCCTGCCACGCGCCCGGAGGCGGCGGCGTCGCCGAGAGGGTGCCGGTGGCGTGCCGGGTCCACTCGTCGGTGGCGTCTTCGGGCTGGGCGTGCACTTGCAGGGTCCGGGTGCCGTCTTCGGCGGGCCCGGACACGCTGACCTGCACCCGGATCGCGCCGCGGTCCGGTACCACCGGCGGCGTCTCGATGACGAGCTCGTCCAGCACCGGGGTCCCGGCCTCGTCGCCGGCCCGGACGGCCAGTTCGACGAGCGCGGTGGCGGGCACGACCACGACGTCGTCCACGGTGTGGTCGGCCAGCCACGGCTGTGCCTTCAGGGACCACTGCGAGGTGAAGACCAGGCCGCCGGTCTGCGGCAGCCGCACCACCGGGCCGGCCGAATCGGTCGCCGTCTCGAGGTACCGCAGCCAGTAGTGCTGGTGGTCGAAGGCGTACGTCGGCAGGGCGACCCGGGCGGGCGGCACCAGCGTGGCCCAGTCGACGTCGGCGCCGCGGACGAACAGCTCGGCCATCGATGTCAGCAGCCGCCGCAGGCCGCCGTCGTCGCGCCGGAGCGTCCCGGTGACGACCGCGTCGTCGGCGATCCCGCTGATCGCCTGGACGAGCACGGGGTGCGCGCTGACCTCGACGAACACGCCGTGCCCCTGCGCGATCAGGGCTTCCACGGCCGGGCCGAAGCCGACCTGGTTGCGCAGGTTCCGGTACCAGTAGCCACCGTCGAAGACGCCGGCGTCGCGGATCCAGTCGCCGGTCAGGGTGGAGAAGAACGGCAGGGCCGGCGCCTGGGCCTCGATCCCGGCCAGTGCCTCGGCCAGGGGCTCCTGGATGTCCTCGACGTGCCGGGTGTGCGAGGCGTAGTCCACGGCCACCCGCCGGACCCGGATTTCCTGGCCCGCCAACGCTTCGAGGGCCTGGTCGAGGGCTTCGGCGTCACCGGCGATGACGACCGACGACGGGCTGTTGACCGCGGCCACCTCGACCCGGTCGGCCCACGGCGTCAGCTGGGCGAGCGCGTCTTCCTCGCTCAGCGCGACCGACGCCATGCCGCCGCGTCCGGCCAGCTTCGCCGCGATGGCCTGGCTGCGCAGGGCGACCACCTTCGCCGCGTCCTGCAGCGACAGCGCACCCGCCACGCAGGCGGCGGCGATCTCGCCCTGCGAGTGGCCCACCACCGCGTCCGGCCGGACACCGACCGACTCCCACACCGCGGCCAACCCCACCATCACCGCAAAGCAGGCGGGCTGCAGCACGTCGACCCGCTCCAGGTCGCCCTCGCCACGAAGGACATCGAGCAGCGACCAGTCGATCCACGGCTCCAGCGCGGCCGCGCACTCGGCGATCCGCGCCGCGAACACCGGCGAGGCGTCGAGGAGTTCCCGGCCCATGCCGGCCCACTGCGAGCCCTGGCCCGGGAACACCCACACGACCTTGCCCGGCGAACCGGCCCGGCCGGTGACCGCGGCCGCGTCTTCCCCGCGGGCCAGCGCTTCCAGGGCCGCCACGGCCTCGTCCCGGGTGGCCGCCAGCACGACGGCCCGGTCGTCGAACCGGGAGCGGCCGGACACCAGCGCTCCGGCGACCGCGGGCAGGGGCACGTCGGATGCGCTGAGGAACCCCGCCAGCCGCCGGGCCTGACCGGCCAGCGGCCCACGAGCCGACACCACGACCGGCACCACGGACGGTCGTGAGTGGAAAGGAGGGTTAGAACCCGCTTTTTCACTCACGAGGTCTTCGGGCGCTTCTTCCAGGATGAGGTGCGCGTTGGTGCCGCTGATCCCGAACGAGGACACCCCGGCCCGGCGCGGACGGCCTTCGCGCGGCCACTCCCGCGCCTCCGTCAGCAGCGAGACCGCGCCCGCCGACCAGTCGACCTCGGTGGACGGCTGGTCGATGTGGAGCGTCGGGGGCAGGACGCCGTGGCGCAGGGCCTGCACCATCTTGATCACGCTGGCCACGCCCGCGGCCGCTTGGGTGTGCCCGATGTTCGACTTGATCGACCCGAGCCACAACGGTGTCTCGCGGTCCTTGCCGTAGGTGGCCAGGAGGGCCTGCGCCTCGATCGGGTCGCCGAGCGTCGTGCCGGTGCCGTGGCCTTCGACGGCGTCCACTTCGGACGGTGCCAGGCCCGCTTCGGCCAGCGCGGCGCGGATCACCCGCTGCTGCGACGGGCCGTTGGGCGCGGTCAGGCCGTTCGACGCGCCGTCCTGGTTCACCGCGATGCCGCGCAGCACCGCGAGGACCTCGTGGCCGCGCTCGCGGGCGACCGACAGCCGCTCCAGCACGACCACGCCGACGCCTTCGGCCAGCCCCATCCCATCGGCGCTTTCGGCGAACGCCTTGCAGCGCCCGTCCAGGGCGAGCCCGCGCTGCCGCGAGAAGGACACGAAGGAGCCGGGCTGGGCCATCACCATCGCGCCGCCGGCCAGGGCCATCGAGCAGTCACCGCGCCGCAGCGCCTGCGCGGCGAGGTGCATCGCCACCAGCGACGACGAGCACCCGGTGTCGACGGTGACCGCCGGGCCCTCGAAGCCGAGGACGTACGACACGCGGCCGGACGCGATGCAGGGTGCCGCGCCGGTGCCGACGAAACCTTCCAGTTCCGGGGCGACCACGCCGCCGCCGGCGCCGTAGCCCATGCTCGCGACGCCGGTGAAGACGCCGACGTCGCTGCCCTTCAGCGAAAGCGGGTCGGTGCCGGTGCGTTCGAGGGCTTCCCAGGACGTCTCCAGCAGCAGCCGCTGCTGCGGGTCCATCGCGACGGCCTCGCGCGGGGAGATCCCGAAGAAGCCCGCGTCGAAGAGGCCGGCGTCGTGGAGGAAGCCGCCCTGGTCGGTGTACGTCGTGCCGGGGCGGTCGGGGTCCGGGTCGACCAGGCCGTCGACGTCCCAGCCGCGGTCGGCGGGGAACGCGGAGACGGCGTCGGTCCCGTCGGCCACCAGCCGCCACAGGTCCTCGGGCGAGGCCACGCCGCCCGGGTAGCGGCACGCCATGGCGACGATGGCGATCGGCTCCCGCGCCTGCTCTTCGACCTCGCGCAGCCGCGTGCGGGCGTCGCGGGCGTCGGCGATCGCCCGCTTGAGGTAATCGCGGAGCTGTCCCTCGTCAGCCACTGAACTCAACTCCCAGAAGTTTCGCTTGTCTCGCTTTTCGGGGGTCCGGGTGGCGAAGCCCCCGGCCCGGGGCGAAGCCCCGGATGTCACAGCTTGGTTTCAGTCGAGCCCGTCGACGAGGGCGAAGAGCTCCTCGTCGCTGGCCGTGTCGAGATCGTCGGTCTGGTCCGGCCGGGCTTCGGCGGTCTTGAGCAGTTCCCGCAGCCGCGCGGTGATCCGGTCGCCGTCCGGGCTGTCGGCGACGGCCGTGATGGCCGCCTCGAGCCCGGCGAGGCCGGCCAGCACCACGTCCGCGGGGGACGCTTCCTCGACGGCGAGTTCCGTCCGCAGGTGCCGGGCCAGTGCCAGCGGGTTCGGGTGGTCGAAGACCAGCGTGGCGGGCAGTTTCAGGCCGGTCGCCTCGCGCAGCCGGTTGCGCAGTTCCACCGACGTCAGCGAGTCGAACCCGGCGTCCTTGAACGCCGCGTCGGCGCGGACGCCGGAGCTGTCGGCGTGCCCGAGCACCACCGCGACCTGCCCGCGGACGAGGTCGAGCAGCAGCGTTTCCTGGTCGGCGACGGTGAGCCCGGCCAGTTTGCGGGCCAGGCCGCCGTCGTCGCCGGACGCCGTGCGCGCCGCCTGCCGGCCCGCCCGGACCAGGCCGCGCAGCAGGTGCGGGAC
>NZ_JBSGJD010000035.1:0-51694 GCF_053605405.1 Amycolatopsis sp. NPDC003861 | reverse complement strand
TGATCGCGTCCGTGCTGGTGGAAGGTACGCAATATCTGATCCACACCGGGCGGGTGACCTCGGCCGACGACGTCCTCCTCAACACGGCGGGCGCGACGCTCGGGGCGGCGCTGAGCCGCCGCGGCTGGCGGGCGCTGGACGCGGCCCCGCCGGCGCCGGTGGCGATCCCGCTGCCACGCCGCACGATCTGCCCGGCTCCGACGCTCACGCTGCGGGTGCCGAGATCGGTGTGGGACACCCGCTACGCCGCCATCGCGCACCCGGAACGTCAGTAAAACCGGTTGCCGGCCGTGCGATCATGGCCGGGAAGAGCCCCTTCGACTTCAAGGAATGACTGCCTATGCCTGGCGCCGTCTCCGGCGTCGGCCCCCGCTAGGCCCGACGCCCAGCGACCAGCCCGCAGGCCCGTGATGAGGGCTGCGGTTCCTTGACGTGCTTTCGAAAGGCTCCCATGATCGAGGCTTATGTCCGCGCGACCGCGCCCCGCGGCCGCGAAACCGAGCAGGTCGGCCCGTTCCTCGCCACCTACTCGCCGGGCACCCCGCACCCGATGCTCAACTACGCGATCCCGGACGACGGCGCGCAGCCGACGGCGGCCGAGATCGACGCGCTGACCGCGGCCTACCGGCGGCGGGACCTGCTCCCGCGGCTGGAGTACTTCACCGACGTCGCTCCCGACCTGGAGAAACTGCTGGTCGGAGCGGGGTACGAGCTCGAACGGCGGGTGCCGTTGATGACGTGCGCGCCGGCCGAGCGGGTCGACCAGCCGGCTCCGGCGGGGATCCGGCTGCGCGTGCCGGAGTCCGATGAGGACCTCCGGCGGATGCGGGCCGCGCAGAACACCGCGTTCGGCGAACCCGCGGAGATCGGTGACGAAGAGGTCGAACAGCTGAAGACCGGCCTCGGAGCCGGCGTGCGGCACCTGCTCGCGGAAGACGACGGCGTGGTCGTCGGCGGCGGGCTGGCGCTCGAAATCGTCGACGGCACCACCGAGATCGCCGGGATCGCCGTGCTCGAGCCGTACCGCGGCCGCGGGATCGCGGCGGCGCTCACCGCGCACCTCACCCGCGAGGTGCACGAGGCCGGCGCCCACACGGCGTTCCTCACCCCCGGTGACCTGGGGATCGGCAACGTCTACGCCCGCGTCGGCTACCAGCCGGCGGGCGAGTGCGTGCACCTGTCACTGAGTTAGTCGTCGAAGCGGCCGGAGCGGCCTTTCTTCACGTCGCTCCGGCGCTTCTTCGACGCCAGGCGGCGTTCCTTCGAACCGCGGGACGGCTTCGTGGGGCGCCGCTTGGCGGGCGGCGGGGCCGACGCGTCCATCAGCAGGTTCGCCAGCCGGCCCCGCGCGGCTTCGCGGTTCTGCAGCTGGGAGCGGTGTTCGCTGGCGGCGATCGTCAGGACGCCGTCGACCAGTCGCGAGCCGAGGCCGGTCAGGACCCGGTCACGCAGGTGCTCCGGGATCGACGGCGACGAAGCGACGTCGAAGGACAGCTCGACCCGTGAGTCCGTGGTGTTGACGCCCTGCCCGCCCGGGCCGGACGACCGCGAAAAGCGCTCGCTCAACTCGGCTCCCGGGATCGTGAACCGGGAGCCGACCACCACGTCTTCGGCTGCCACCCCTCAAGTGTGACAGCCGCGAGCAACAGCGTTTCAGAACCGCGGGTGGTCACCCGAGAGGACCGCGCGCGGGCCGTCGACGTCGTCGGCGGGCTGGACGTCGCCGAGCACCCACGCCGGGACATGCCGCGCGGTCAGCATGGCCAGCGCCCGGTCGACGTCCTCGGCGCCGACGATCGCGACCATGCCGACACCCATGTTGAACGTCTTCTCCAGTTCGGCCCGCTCGACCTTGCCGCGCTGGCCGATCAGCGCGAACACCGGCGCCGGATTCCAGGTGCCGCGGTCGAGCCGGGCGACCAGGCCGCGCGGCATGACGCGGGCGAGGTTGGCCTCCAGGCCGCCGCCGGTGATGTGCGCGAACGTCCGGACCTCGGTTTCGGCGGCGAGCGCCAGGCAGTCCTTCGCGTAGATCCGCGTCGGCTCGAGCATCTCCTCGCCGAGGGTGCGGCCGAACTCCTCGACGTGCCCGTCGAGCGGCATCCGGGCGATGTCCAGCAGGACGTGCCGGGCCAGCGAGTAGCCGTTGGAGTGCAGGCCCGACGAGCCGAGGGCCAGCACGACGTCACCGGGGCGGACCTTCTCCGGCGACAGCAGCTGGGACGCCTCGACCACGCCGACGCCGGTGGCCGACATGTCGTAGTCGTGCTCGCCCATCAGGCCCGGGTGCTCGGCCGTCTCGCCGCCGAGCAGCGCGCAGCCGGCCCGGACGCAGCCCTCGGCGATCCCGCCGACCAGCGCGGCGATCTTCTCCGGGTGCACCTTGCCGACGGCGATGTAGTCCTGCAGGAACAGCGGCTCGGCACCGGTCACGACCAGGTCGTCGACCACCATGGCGACCAGGTCGATGCCGACCGTGTCGTGCTTGTCGAGCGCCTGCGCGACCGCGATCTTCGTGCCGACGCCGTCGGTCGAGGACGCGAGCACCGGCTCCTTCCACTTGTCGAGCTTCAGGGAGAAGAGCCCGGCGAAGCCGCCGACGCCGCCCATGACCTCGGGCCGCGTCGCGCGCTCGGCGTGCGGCTTGAGCAGCTCGACGGCTTCGTCGCCGGCCTCGATGCTGACGCCGGCGGCGGCGTACGTGGCGCTCGTGGACTCGCTCACGGTGGACGGACTCCCTACTGGAAGGAACTCAGGGACGCCGGACGGCGTCTTCGGCACCGTACCCGGCGGGACTGACGGGGGTCGCCGCGCCATTGACCGCGTCCAGGCTTTCAAGCAGGTGCTTTCCGATCAGCGCGTCCTCCGGCAGCGGGATCGGGTACTCGCCCGAGAAGCACGCCGTGCACAGCCGCGACTTCGGCTGTTCCGCCGCCGCGACCAGGCCGTCCAGGGAAATGTAGCCCAGGGAGTCGGCCCCGATCGAGCGCCGGATGCCGTCGAGGTCGACGCCGTTCGCGACCAATTCGGCCCGCGACGCGAAGTCGATGCCGTAGAAGCACGGCCAGCGCACGGGCGGTGACGCGATCCGGACGTGCACCTCGAGCGCGCCGGCCTCCCGCAGCATGCGGACGAGCGCGCGCTGGGTGTTGCCGCGGACGATCGAGTCGTCCACCACGACCAGGCGCTTGCCGCGGATGACGTCCCGCAGCGGGTTCAGCTTGAGCCGGATGCCCAGCTGGCGGATGGTCTGCGACGGCTGGATGAACGTGCGCCCGACGTAGGCGTTCTTCACCAGGCCGGTGCCGTAGGGGATGCCCGAGCCCTGCGCGTAGCCGATCGCGGCCGGGGTGCCGGACTCCGGCACCGGCATCACGAGGTCGGCTTCGACCGGCTGCTCGCTGGCCAGCCGGCGGCCGATCTCGACGCGGGTGGCGTGCACGCCGCGGCCGGCGATCGTGGTGTCGGGGCGGGCGAGGTAGACGTACTCGAAGACGCAGCCCTTGGGGTCCGGGTTCGCGAACCGCGACGAGCGCAGGCCCGCGGCGTCGATCGCGATCAGCTCGCCGGGCTCGACCTCGCGGACGAAGGACGCGCCGACGATGTCGAGGCCCGCCGTCTCGCTCGAGACGACCCAGCCGCGTTCGAGCCGGCCGAGCACCAGCGGGTGCACGCCGTGCGGGTCACGCGCCGCGTAGAGCGTGTTCTCGTCGGAGAACACCAGGCAGAAGGCGCCCTTGAGGGTGGGCAGCAGCTCCATGGCCGCGGCCTCGATGCCCTTGTCGGCGGCGTTCGCGGCGAGCAGGCCGCAGATCAGGTCCGAGTCGCTCGACGAGCCGGTCAGGCCCGCGTGCGGCTTGAGACCCGCTTCGATGGTGCGTTCGCGCAGCTCGGCCGTGTTGACCAGGTTGCCGTTGTGCGCGAAGGAGAGGCCGCTGCCGGTCTCGGTGGTGCGGAAGATCGGCTGGGCGTTCTCCCAGATGGTCGCGCCGGTGGTCGAGTACCGGCAGTGCCCGACGGCGATGTGGCCCTGCAGCGACTGCAGGATCTGCTCGTCGAACACCTGGCTGACCAGGCCGAGGTCCTTGAAGACCACGATCTGCGAGCCGTCGGAGACGGAGATGCCGGCGGCCTCCTGGCCCCGGTGCTGCAGGGCGTAGAGGCCGTAGTAGGTCAGCTTCGCGACTTCTTCCCCGGGAGCCCAGACGCCGAAGACGCCACACTCCTCACGGGGTTCCGGTTCGGGCTGGTCGGACACGAGCTGCGGGTCGGAAACCACCGAGGAGCTCCTGGGAAGACGTGGTCAGGCCGGTTTCAGTGTAGACGGTGCCGACATGCGTCAGGCCCCGCCCGACGTGGTTCTGACCACTTCGGACGGGGCCCGCAAGCCTGCACCGCTAGCACGCATCCGGCAGCGAAAGGATCTCCGTCAGCACCTGCGCACCTTCTCCGCGGCGGCGCCACAGCCACCGCTCCGGCTCGAAGATGTTCTCTTCCGAGCCGGGCATCCTGGTCGCCACGACGTCGTCCTCGGCGTTGAGCCGGACCACGTCCACCACGTCGTCGTGCACCCGCACGCCGACGACGGCGAGGACCTCGCCGAGCTCGTCGGCGGGGTGGACGAACTGGTAGCCGCGGGCCACCAGCTCCTGCAGTCCGGTCTCGATGTCGAAGACGGTGGCGACGGCCTCAGCCGAGGACATCGTCGAATTCACCGTCCTTCGCACCCGCGAGGAACGCCGCCATCTCGGCCCGCGTGTAGACGAGCGCCGGGCCGGTGGGGAACCGCGAGTTGCGCATCGCGATCTCCCCGTTGGACAGCGGCGCGACCTCCACGCAGTTGCCGTAGGCACCGCTGTAGCTCGCCTTGCGCCACTGGGCACCGGACAGCCGATCGGCCGGGATGCCGTTCTCGAATCGCTCAGCCATGTTCCCACCTCTCGATGCGGAAAACTCTGGGGGCAATGCAGATGCATGTGCATTTGCCCGCGTATCGGAGGCTAGCACGTGTGCCTGCAACGGTAAATGCACGTGCAGAATTTCTTGCAAAGTTCTCGGACGGTAAAGAACGGCGCGACCCCGGTTAACCTATCGGGTGATAGATACCTTCCCGAACGGCCTAATAACTACCGGCAGTCACCGATCACTGGGACATGGCGGCGGCCCGGATCGAGGTCGGGCCAGGTTTCTAGATCTCCTGCCGGCGCTTGCCCAGCATCGACCGGCTCCGCTCCGGCGTCTCCGCGTCGACCGCCAGCATGTCCAGCGCGCGGCTGTACTTTTCGATCTCTTCGCGCTTCTCGATGTAGTGCGCGCCGGTCATGTACTCGACGTAGGCGATGTTCGGCAATTCCGGTTCACCGAAGCGCAGCAGCGAAAACGCGTGTTCCGCGGACAGGCCGCTGCGCGAGTACGGCAGGATCTGGATCGAAACGTGCGGCAGCGCGCTCATCTCGAGCAGGTATTCGAGCTGCTGCTTGAGGACCTTCATCCCGCCGATCGGGCGATGGAGCACGGACTCGTCGAGCACCATCCACACGCGCGGGGCGTCCGGCCTGCTGAACATCTTCTGCCGCCGCATCCGGAGCGCGACCAGCTGGTCGACCCGCTCGTCGGCCATCTCCGAACGGCCGTGGCTGAAGATCGCCCGCGCGTACGGCTCGATCTGGAGCAGGCCCGACACGTAGAGCGGCTCCCAGATCTGGATTCGCGCCGCGGCTTCTTCGAGGCCGACGAGGTCGGTGAACCAGTTCGGCATGGTGTCGCCGAAGCGCCGCCACCAGCCCGGCTCGTTCGACTGCTTGACCATGTCGAGGAACGCCCGGCGTTCGTTCGGGTCCTCGACGCCGTACATCGTCAGCAGGTCGGTGACGTCGCGTTCCTTGAACCCGACCCGGCCCAGCTCGAGCCGGCTGATCTTCGACTCGGACCCGCGGATGTTGTAACCGGCCTGCTGACGGGTGATGCCGGCCTCTTCACGGAGCCGGCGCAACTGCGACCCGAGGATCATGCGGCGTGCCGTCGGGCCGATGTTCTGTTCACCTGCGGACGCGTTCACCGCGTTCATTCCCGGCCCTTCCGCGCTCACGTCACCAGGGGGTCCTAGCCCGACTACCGAAAGTACACGTTGGGCCGTCCTGCGCAAAGAGGTGACCCGGTTTACCGCATGCGTGTGGAGTCCTACTCTACGTAGAGTACGAGACTTTCGACACAGAACTTGCGAGGTTCAACATGCCCGACGCCGCGACCCGGACCGAACGAGTTCCCGTGGGGGTCGACCCGACCCGAGCGAGCATCGCGCGCGTGTACGACGCCTTCCTGCTCGGGAAGGACAACTACGAGATCGACCGGGAGGTCCTGCACAAGGTGCAGAAGGCCGCTCCCGAGGCGCAGGACCTCGCGTTCGAAAACCGGGGCTTCCTGATCCGCGCCTGCCGCTTCCTCGCCAGCCAGACCGGCATCACCCAGTTCCTCGACTGCGGCTCCGGCCTGCCGACCGCCGAGAACACCCACCAGGTGGTCCAGCGGATCAACCCGGAGATCAAGGTCGTCTACGTCGACAACGACCCGGTCGTGCTGGCCCACGGCCGCGCCCTGCTCGAAGAGAACGAGAACACCCACTTCGTCGCCGAGGACATTTTCGAGCCGCAGCGGATCCTCGAGCACGAGGTCGTCCGGCAGCACATCGACTTCTCGCAGCCGGTCGCGTTCCTCCAGCTGGGCACGCTGCACCACTTCAACGGCCCCGCGGAACGGCCGGCGGAGATCATGAAGGAGTACGTCGACGCGCTGCCGTCGGGCTCGTTCGTCGCGCTCTCGCACTTCTTCGACCCCGAGGACGACGACTCCGCGACCGCCCGCCGGATGGAGGACTTCTTCCTGCACAGCCCGATGGGCTCGGGCACCTTCCGGAAGCAGAAGGAGATCGAGGACCTGTTCCCGGGCCTCGAAATGGTGCCCCCGGGCGTGGTCCGCTGCGCCGACTGGTGGCCGGACGGCCCGCGGCTCAAGGACCTCAACGTGGCCCAGCGGACCATCGCCGGCGGCGTCGGCCGCAAGCCGTAGGACAGCCTCCGGTCCCCACCGGTTGTCAGACGCGCAGCAGCGGGAGCCAGTGCGACAGATCGGCCCGGGTGCCCGACGCGGACACCCGGCCGCCGGCCACGGCCGTGGTCCAGTCCAGTCGCCCGGTGGCCAGCTCGAGCCACGTGCGCGGGTCCGTCTCGATCACGTTCGGCGGGGTGCCGCGGGTGTGCCGCGGTCCTTCCACGCACTGCACCGCGGCGAACGGCGGCACCCGCACCTCGACCGTCCGGCCCGGTGCGTCGGCCGCCAGCGCCCGCAGGGACAGGCGTACCGCCGCGGCCAGCTCCGGACGCGCCGGATCGGGCGCATCGCCCTGCAGCCACGGGGAAATCGCCAGCACCGCCGCACGTAACTGTCCGGGGTCGACCGAACGCGAAGAGGCCATGGGCAAACAGTAGAGTGGCGCACCAAGACTTGGCAGGCACACCCGAGAACGTGGGGATGACGATGGCGCAGCGGGACGAGGCGGATCGGATGGTTTCGCAGCAGCCCACCGGAAGCGGAGCCGATCGCCCCGGCAGGCACGGCAAGCACAACCGGGCCGCCCGGCGCGAGGGCCAGCAGGCGCGGCGCACCGGCAAGCACGGCACGCCCGAGATCACCGCGGAGATGCGCTCGAACGCCCGCGCCAATCCCAACAGCTGGCTCTACGTCATCGACGAGGCCTTCGACCCGAACGGCCCGGTGCCGTCGTGGGCGGTCGTCGGCGCGTACCCGGTGAACGGCGCCGGCGACGTCGTCGCCGACTTCCACCCCAACGACCGCTACCGGCCCTCGCCCAAGGCGCTCGGCTTCCCGGACCCGGCCAACGACCTCGAGCACCTGCTGCAGCTCGTCCGCACCGAGCACCGCCCGCCGTCGGACCTGCCGAAGGTCGTCCTCGACGCGACGTTGTTCGTCTACGCGATGTCGCCGGTGCAGCGGACCGTCATCGGCTTCCACAACGCCGACGGCCGGGTGATGGTGCCGGCCTACACCCGCAAGTCGCTGGTGCCGCGCGAGTGGCCGCACGCGCGGGCCGTGGTCGGCCGCGACATCGTCGACCTGCTCGGCGGGCACCCGGTCGCGATCAACCCGCACGACCTCATCACGGCCGTCGTGCCGGCCGAGCACCTGCTGAAGGCCATCGCGGACGAGCGGCGCTGACCTGCGGGTTTAACCCCATCGAGTGATCATCGACTCGCCGATCGGGCGGCGCCGGTGCATCGTGAGACTGAAGAAGTCTGACGAGATCGGTGGGGAGCAAGAGGGTGAAAAGACGTTCGCTGCCCTTCGCCGCCGCCCTCGCGTCCGTCCTGCTCGTGGCCGGGCAGGCGCCGGCGAAGGCGGCCGACCCGTACGCCGGCGCCGAGGAGCACTACGCGGGTTCGCAGATCGCCGCGGTCGAGGGCGTCGGTGAAGGGCCCGACGTGTTGTACGACGGGGAAGACCAGGTGCTCGGGCACGACGTCAGCGGGCACCAGGGGCCGGTCGACTGGCCCGGCGCGGCGGGGTCGGGCGCCAAGTTCGTCTACGTCAAGGCGACCGAGGGCACCGGGTTCGTGAACCCGCAGTTCGCGCAGCAGTACAACGGCTCCTACCAAGCGGGCCTGATCCGCGGGGCCTACCACTTCGCGCGGCCGGACATCTCCGACGGCGCGTCGCAAGCGCGGTACTTCCTGGCCCACGGCGGCGGCTGGTCGAAGGACGGCAAGACGCTGCCCGGCGCGCTCGACGCGGAGTACAACCCGTACGGCGAAACGTGTTACGGCAAGGACGCCGCGGGCATGGTCGCCTGGATCCGGGCCTTCTCGGACACCTACCTGGCGGCGACCGGCCGCCACCCGACGATCTACACGTCGACGAGCTGGTGGAAGCGGTGCACCGCGAACAACGGCGGGTTCGGCGCCAACCCGCTCTGGATCGCGCGCTACAACAGCTTCATCGGCGAACTGCCGTCCGGCTGGAGCATCCACACGATCTGGCAGTTCGCCGACCGCGGCACCCTGCCCGGCGACCAGAACTGGTTCAACGGCTCGGCGGACCGCCTGCTGGCCCTGGCGCTGGGCTGAACGGCGCAACTGTCCAATAATAGGTGTTAACTCGTCACCAATTAACGATCTTCTTCCCAGGAAAATCACCCACACGTATACCCAATTTCACGGAAGTGAGTGACAAACGCCACTTCGTCCCTAACAATCGTGCTCGGGCGGCTACCTGCAAGTAAGCCGCCCATCGCGAGGGTTTCCGTGAAGGGATTCAACGATGTCCACCTCCCGAAGAGGGCGGCTGTTCGCTGCCCTGGCCGTCCCGGCCGCGCTGCTCCTGCTCGGCAGCACGGCGCAGGCGACGACCTTTTCCCCCGAAGTCGACCCCGTGGCCGCGATCAACGCGGACATCGCGCAGAACAACCACGCTCTGGGGTCGCAGATCCGGCGCGTCGAAGGCGACTCCTCGACCCCGGACTCGCAGAAGGCGGCTCAGCAGCCGCAACCCGGTCAGGCCATCCCCGGCCAGGTGCTGGCCACCGTGGCCGGCATGGACGTCGCCAGCTACCAGGGCAACGTCGACTGGGCGAACTGGTGGAACCAGGGCAAGCGGTTCGTCTGGACCAAGGCCACGGAGAGCACCAGCTACACCAACCCGTACTTCGCCCAGCAGTACAACGGCTCCTACAACCAGGGCTTCATCCGCGGCGCCTACCACTTCGCCACGCCGAACACCTCGAGCGGCGCGGCACAGGCCCGGTACTTCGTCGCCCACGGCGGCGGCTGGTCCAAGGACGGCAAGACGCTCCCCGGCGCACTGGACATGGAGTACAACCCGTACGGCGCGACCTGCTACGGGCTGAGCAAGGCGGGGATGACGTCGTGGATCCTCGACTTCCACGACACCTACCACTCGCTGACCGGCCGGTACCCGGTGATCTACACGTCGCAGAGCTGGTGGAGCAGCTGCGTGAGCGGTGACTTCTCCAGCACGGCCCCGCTGTGGGTCGCGCGGTACGCGTCGTCGGTCGGCACCCTGCCCTACAACTGGGGCTTCTACACCGTCTGGCAGTACACCTCGAGCCCGCTCGACCAGGACACCTTCAACGGTGCCTACGACCGGCTCCAGGCACTGGCCAACGGCTGATCCACCCCCACCCGGCTCCCGGATCGTGACAGGTTCGCGCTGTCGTGATCCGGGAGCCGGTTCCATGCCGTACCGTCCGAGCTTGCAGAACGCCGCAGCCACGTCCCCGGGGGAACCGCACGCCTCCACCGGACGTCGGAAGCGCACGAACACCCAGCGCCCGGAAGGCATGGACAGATGACCTACCCGCCTCAGCCGGGCCAGCCCGGCCAGCCCGACCCGTACGGCCAGCCGAACCCCTACGGCCAGCAGCCCCCGTCCGGCGGCTTCCCGCAGCAGGGCGGGTGGGACCCCAACCAGCAGCAACAGCCGTACCCGACGCAGCAGTACCCGCAGGGCTGGGACCCGAACCAGCAGCAGGGCTACCCCTCGGGCGGCTTCCCGGCCAACCCGCAGCCGGCCTGGGGTGACCCGTACGCGCAGCAGCAGGGGCAGCAGTCGGCGTGGGCGGACCCGAACGCGCAGCAGTACGGCCAGCAGGCCTGGGACCCGAACGCGGCCGGCCAGGTGTCCGGCTGGGACCCGGCGACCGGCGGCTACACGCAGGGCTTCGGCGGGCCGCCCGCGCCGCCGAAGAAGAGCAAGACCGGGATGTGGATCGCCATCGGCTCCGCCGTGGTCGTCATCCTCGCCCTGGTCGGCATCACCGGCTTCGTCGCACCCGGCTTCTTCCTCTCGAAGGACGACACGAACACGGCCGCGGCCCCGTCGTCGAGCACGTCGGCCAAGCCGTCCACACCGAAGCCGACGTCCAAGAAGCCGACCACCTCGAAGACCCCGTCCGGCAGCGAAGGGGGCGGCGCGGACGCCAAGGTCGTGCTGCAGGGCTTCATCGACAAGCTGAACGCGGGCGACAACGCCGGCGCCGTCGCGCTGGGCTGCGCCGACTCGAAGCAGCTGCTCAGCTCGTGGCTCGAGACGTTCCTCAAGCCGCCGCTGCAGCTGCAGCTCGGCGACGTGCCCGCCGACAAGTACCTGGTCGAGGGCGAGGTCACCGGGACGTCCGCCGGCAAGCCGGTCAAGGGCACGCTGAGCGCGACGAACTTCGACAAAAAGGGCTTCTGCGTCAGCACGATGCTGGTGTCCTGAGGCGTGAAGCTGTGGCGATCGCCGCTGGCGTGGACGTTCCTCGCGTCGGTGGTGCTGCTGCTCGGGGTCGGCGGCTGGCTGCTGACCGACCCCGCCACCAGCCGCAGTGACGCGCTGAAGACCGGCGGCCTGGCGGGCGGCGCGATCGTGGCGCTGTACGCGCTGTGGCTCAACGACCGCCGCCGCCGGGTCGAGGAGCGGCGGCAGGACATCGAGCGGCAGCGGCACGAACTCGAGGCGCAGCGGGCGGAGCAGGACCGCGAACGCGTCGCGGACGAGCGGTTCGCGAAGGCGGTCGAGCTGCTCGGGCACGCGGCCGACCAGGTGCGGGTGGGGGCGCTGCACGCGCTGGCGGGGCTGGCGCGGAGCCGGCCGGGCTACACGCAGACGGTGCTGGACGTGCTGTGCTCGTACCTGCGGCGGCCGTTCACCTACACCCGTTCCGACCCAGCCGATCCGGAGGAAGAGCGCGAGCTGACGGTCCGGCTCACGGCCCAGCGGCTGGTCTCCGACCTGCTCCCGGCACGCGACGACGACGCCCCGGCGTACGACCTCGACCTGACCGGTGCCCGGCTGGAGTACCTGGACCTGTCGGGCAAGCTGATCGGTGGGCTGCTGCTGCGGTACGCGTCGCTGCACAACAGCACGAACTTCAGCGGCTGCCGCTTCAAGGGGCGGGTCTACCTCACCGCCGCGGGCACCGTGACCGGTCGCCAGGTGGGCTACTTCCGTTGCCGTGGCGCGGTTTTCGAACGCCACGCGTGGTTCAGCGGGACGGAGTTCGCCGAGGACGTGGACTTCACCGGCACGACCTTCGCCGGCCCGGCGAACTTCAAGGACGCGAAGTTCGCGAAGGACGCGGGGTTCTCCGGGGTCGTCGTCTCGGACTCGCTGGACCTGCGGCGGACTTCGTTCGACGGACAGACCGACCTGCGGTTCGCTTCGCTGCCTGATGCGGTTTCGCTGTACAACACGCTGGTGCGAGCCGAGAAGGACGTGCAGCTGCCCGACGCGTGGACGCAGGAGGAACTGCGCGACGGGGATGCGCGGATCGTCGCCAAGGTGGGCTGAGCAGCCCCCGGTTTCCACGCTAGCGGAGGGGGCCGACAGTTTTCGGGCCCGCGGGCCGGATGTCCGGCTTCTGACAGATGTCACGACGAGCCTGTGGACAACGTCGCTACCAGCGGAAACGCCGATCGGCCAGCATTTCGAGCATGACGAAGCAGACCAGCCCGACCGTGACCGTGACCGACTCCGACGCCCGCGAGAAGCTGCACATCGCCAAGGTGCTGCTCGGCGGCTACGCGGCCGTGAGCCTCCTGACCTTCCTGGCGATCGTGGTGTTCAGCGGCGACCCCGACGTCGTCACCGACGCCGTTTGGGTGCGTGGCTCGATCCTCGCCGTCGCCGCGCCGATCACCTTCGCGCTCGGCGTTTCCATGGCCAAAGGCTCCCGCGGCAACTACCGCCGGGTGCGGATCATCACCGTGGCCCAGGTGGTGGCCATCCTGGTGATCGAGGCCATCCCCGGCTCCTTCCCCGTCTGGTTCAAGATCGCCAACGGGGTGTGCCTCGCGCTGCTGATCATCGTCGCCCTGCTCACTGTCGCCCGGGCCGTGCGCGCCACGTTCGCCGCCGAGTGAACACCGGCGGCGGTACCGTCACCGGCGTGGACGACCTGCGGGGCCTGGACGAGCGGCGCCGGCTGCTGCTCTCCCTGGGCATGCTCTGCTACCCCTTCCTGGCGGCCGCGGGCCTCACCCAGTACACGCGCGGCGCCGGCCTGGTCGCCGGCTACCTGCTGCTGGCCGGCATCTCCGCCTGCTACCTGGCCATCGTGGTCGCCGCGATGCGCTCGGCGTGGCGGGTCTACTGGTGGCTGCTGGCGGCGATGACGGTGCTGGCCGTGCTGGTCGCGCCGCTGGCCCACGAATACACGCTGATCCTCGTCGCGGTGATCGTGCCGTCGGCCGCGACGCGCGTCGACGTCCGGAAGGCGTCGGCGCTGGTGGTCCTGGGGGCCGCGGCGTGCGTGGTGGTGCCGCTGGTCGTGCCCGGCTGGAACACCGGGCCGAGCTGGTACTACGCGGTGGCCGTCGTGTTCACCACGCTGCTGGTCCACGCCTTCAGCCGCACCGCCACGGCGAACCAGCAGCTGCGCGAGGCCCGGGCCGAGGTGGCCCGGCTGGCGTCCGAGGCCGAGCGCAACCGGATCGCCCGCGACCTGCACGACCTGCTCGGCCACTCGCTCACCGCCATCACCGTGAAGAGCACCCTGGCCCGGCGGCTGGCCGTCGGCGCCCCGCCCGCGGCCCTGGCCGAGATGGAATCGGTGGAGCAGCTGTCCCGGCAGGCGCTGGCCGACGTGCGAGCGGCGGTGTCCGGGTACCGGGACGTCACACTCGCGGGTGAACTCGCCCGGGGCCGGGAGCTGCTGCGGGCGGCGGGGGTGGTCGCCGACCTGCCCACCGCGCACGACGACGTGCCGCAGGAGCGGCAGGAACTGTTCGGCTGGGTCGTCCGGGAAGGGTTGACGAACGTGGTGCGACACGCACGGGCGGGCCGGTGCACGGTCGAGCTGACCGCGTCCTCGGTGGAGGTGCGCGACGACGGGACCGGCGGCCCGGCCGGCTCCGGCTCCGGGCTGGACGGCCTGCGCGCCCGGGTCGCCGCGGCCGGTGGCGTGCTGACCGCCGGGCCGGCGCAGCCGCACGGCTGGTCCCTGCGGGTGGAGGCATGACGATCCGGTTGCTGCTCGCCGACGACCAGGAGCTGATCCGGCAGGCCCTGCGCGCGCTGCTCGACCTGGAACCGGACTTCGAGGTGGTGGCCTCGGTCGGCCGCGGCGACGAGGTGACGGCCGCGGCGCTGGAGCACCGCCCGGACGTGGCGCTGCTGGACATCGACATGCCCGGGCTGGACGGTCTCGCGGCGGCCGCCGTGCTCACCGCGCAGGTGCCCGGGTGCCGCGTGGTCATCCTGACCACCTTCGGCCGCACCGGCTACCTGCGCCGGGCCATGGAGGCGGGCGCCGTCGGGTTCGTCGTGAAGGACGTCCCGGCCGACACGCTCGCCGACGCCGTCCGGCGGGTGGTGGCGGGCGAGCGGGTGGTGGACCCGGCGCTGGCCGCGGCCACGCTGGCGGCGGGCGAATCGCCGCTCACCGCCCGCGAACGCGACGTATTGATCGCAGCCCGCTCCGGCGCGACCGTGGCCGAGATCGCGGCCCGGCTCTACCTCGCCGAGGGCACCGTGCGGAACTACCTGTCCGGGGCCACGACGAAAACCGGTACCCGCAACCGGATGGAGGCGCTGCGGGTGGCCGACGAGCGCGGCTGGCTGTAGCCCCGGCCCGGCGTGACCGGGCCGGGGCCCGGCGTCAGTCGAACAGGGCCGGGAGCGTGCGCTCCCAGGCCTCACGCAGCTCGTCGAGCGTGAACTCCGTGATGCCCTGCAGCTCCAGCGTGCCCGACTCGGGGTCGACCACGCCGGTCTTGCGCCACGGGAGGCCGCGCGCGGTGCACATCTCGGTGAAGCGGAGCTCCTCCGTGCGCGGGACCGCCACCAGGACGCGGCCCGCCGACTCGGAGAACAGCTGCACGAACGGGTCCTGGCCGTCGTCGAGGAACACCCGGGCGCCGCACTGTCCGATGAGGACGGTCTCGACCAGGGTCTGGATCAGACCGCCGTCCGAGAGGTCGTGCGCCGCCGAGATCATGCCGTCGCGGGAGCCCGCGACCAGGATCTCGCCCAGCAGCTTCTCGCGGGCCAGGTCGACCTTCGGCGGGACACCGCCGAGGTGGCCGTGCAGCTCGCGGGCCCACGCCGAGCCGTCCAGCTCGTCGTGCGTTTCGCCCAGCAGCAGCAGGGTTTCGCCCGCCTCCGCGCCGATGCCGGTCGGGATGCGGCGGGTGACGTCGTCGATCACGCCGAGGACGCCGATCACCGGCGTCGGCAGGATCGCCGTCGACCCGGTCTGGTTGAAGAAGCTGACGTTGCCGCCGGTGACCGGGATGCCGAGCTCGACGCAGCCGTCCGCGAGACCGTGCACGGCCTGCTCGAACTGCCACATCACGCCCGGGTCGGTGGGGGCACCGAAGTTCAGGCAGTCCGACACCGCGACCGGCGTCGCGCCGCCGGTGGCGACGTTGCGGTACGCCTCCGCCAGCGCCAGCTGCGCGCCGCGGTACGGGTCGAGGTAGACGAACTTGCTGTTGCAGTCGGTCGCCACCGAGACACCGCGGCCGGTCGACTCGTCGATCCGGATCATGCCGGAGTCCGACGGCTGGGCCAGGACGCTGTTGCCGCGCACGTACCGGTCGTACTGCGACGTCACCCATTCCTTCGACGCCTGGTTCGGCGCGGAGATGAGCTTGAGGACGTCCGCACGCAGTTCGTCCGGAGTGGACGGACGCGGCAGCTTGGCGGAGGTGTCCGCGATCAGGGCGTCCTGAGTGGACGGTCGCTCGATCGGCCGGTCGTACACCGGGCCCTGGTGCGCCACCGTGTGCGCGGGGACGTCGACGACGACCTCGTCGTGCCAGGTGATGACCAGGTGCTCGCCGTCGGTGACCTCGCCGATGTCGGTGGCGATAACGTCCCACTTGCGGCAGACCGCCATGAACGCCTCGACGTTCTCCGGCGAGACGACCGCGCACATGCGCTCCTGCGACTCGCTGGAGAGCACCTCGGCGGGCGTCATCCCCTTGGCGCGCAACGGAACGCGGTCGAGGTAGATGTGCATGCCGCCGTCGCCGGCCGCGGCGAGCTCCGACGTCGCGCAGGACAGCCCGGCGCCGCCGAGGTCCTGGATGCCGACGACGAGCTTCTGGGCGAACAGCTCGAGGCAGCACTCGATGAGCACCTTCTCGGTGAACGGGTCACCGACCTGGACGCTCGGCAGCTTCTTGCGGCCCGACGCCGACTCGTCACCCGAAAAGGTGTCACTCGCCAGGACGGAAACGCCGCCGATGCCGTCGAGGCCGGTGCGCGCGCCGAACAGGATGATCTTGTTGCCGGTGCCGGACGCGAAGGCGAGGTGCAGGTCCTCGACGCGCATCGCGCCGACGCAGAGGGCGTTCACCAGCGGGTTGCCCGAGTAGGACGGGTCGAAGACCAGTTCGCCGCCGATGTTCGGCAGGCCGAGGCAGTTGCCGTAGCCGCCGACGCCGGCGACCACGCCGGGCAGCACGCGCTTGGTGTCCGGGGCGTCGGCCGGGCCGAAGCGCAGCGCGTCGGCGACCGCGAGGGGCCGCGCGCCCATGGCCATGATGTCCCGCACGATGCCGCCGACGCCGGTCGCGGCGCCCTGGTACGGCTCCACATAGGACGGGTGGTTGTGGCTCTCCACCTTGAAGGTGACGGCCCAGCCTTCGCCGATGTCGACGACGCCGGCGTTTTCGCCGATGCCGGCCAGCATCTTGGCCTTCATCTCGTCGGTGGCGGTCTCCCCGAAGTAGCGGAGGTGCTTCTTGGAGGACTTGTAGGAGCAGTGCTCGCTCCACATGACCGAGTACATCGCCAGCTCCGCATCGGTGGGCCGGCGGCCGAGGATCTCCCGGATCCGGGCGTACTCGTCATCGGCGAGGCCCAGTTCGCGGTAGGGCTGGGTGTGCTCCGGAGTCGCCCCGGCGCGCTCGGTGGTGTCAACGGTGCTGGTCACGGTGTCCGTGTCAGGGTTCGCCACGGCCGTCAGGATACGGGTCGCTCCCGGCCACCCCGGACGGTGGGCCGCCGAACCCGGCCACCCTCCGGCGGGTGTGACCGGGGCGACATCGGCGGCTCCGGGTGGGGTGGCGTGTGTTGTGGACAACTCGGCTGCGGCCGGGGTGCGCGGCCCGGAATTGTCGGTGGCCGCGAGTAACGTTGAAACCGGGGGTCCCCCGAGCGGCGCGGGTGCTCGGCTGCCCGAACGGGCACCCGGCAGTGGCAGCCGGAGCGCGCGAAAATCGGTCGCCTTTCCCCTGGGGGCGGCTTACCGTCGGAAATCGTGCTTTCCGCCACGTATCCCCTTCCGCCGCTGCGGCTGCCCGTGCGGCCGACCGCGAGCCGGTTCCTGCTCGCCGTCTTCCGGGCTCGGCTCGGGACGGTGGTGGGGGCCGCCGCGATCGGGGTTGTCTGGGCGCTTCCCGGTGCGCTGCTGCCGCTGGTCGTCGGCCAGGGCATCGGGGCCATCGGTGCGCACGACGGCGCCGCCGTTGCGCGGTGGGCGCTGGCCGCCGCCGCGCTCGGGGTCGTGCAGACGATCTTCGGGACCTGGATGCACTTCCTCAACTACGGCCTGTGGCTGCACGGCGCCGGCTCGACCCAGCGGCTCGTCTCGGCGCACACCACGCGCGTCGGCGCCGGGCTGCGCGAGCAGACCACCACCGGCAACCTCGTCGCCGTCTCCACCACGGACATCAACCACATCGGCAACACCGTCGAGATGACCGGCCGCGCGTTCGGCTCGCTGCTGGCCTTCGTCGTGGTCGCGGTGTGGCTGATCTCGACGTCGCCGCTGCTCGGCGTGGTCGCGCTGGTCGGGGTGCCCGTTGCCGTGCTCGGCATCGGGCCGCTGCTCGCCCCGTTGCAGAAGCGCAAGGCGAAGCAGCGCGAGCAGCGCGGGGACGTCAACGCGCTCGGCGCGGACATCGTGTCCGGCCTGCGGATCCTGCGCGGCATCGGCGGCGAGCGGCGGTTCTTCGCCCGCTTCCGCGAGACGAGCCAGCGGGTGCGGCGGGCCGGCGTCGAGGTCGGCAAGGCCGAGGCGTGGCTGGCCGCAGCCGAGATCGCGCTGCCCGGCCTGGTCACCGTGGTGATCACCTGGCTCGGCGCGCGGCTGGCCGTGGCCGGCTCGATCGACGTCGGGCAGCTGGTCGCGTTCTACGGCGTCTCGGCCTTCCTGATCTGGCCGGTCAACGCCGCGACGGAGGCCGTCGGCTCGATCACCTCGGGCCTGGTCGCGTCGCGGAAGGTGGTGGCGCTGCTGGCGATCCGCCCGAAGCTGGCGGACCCGGAAACGCCGGTGCCGCTGCCCGGCGGCCCGCTGGAGCTGGTGGACACCGAGTCCGGGGTCCGGGTCGCGCCCGGCCGCCTGACGGTCGTCGACTTCGGGGCCGGCGGCGAAGCGGTGGCCGACAGGCTGGCCCGGTTCGCCGATCCGGCCGAGGGCGAAGAGGTGCTGGTCGGCGGGGTCCGGGCGGACCACGTCGCGCTCGCGGAGCTGCGCCGCCGGATCGTCTACGCGCACAACCAGGACATCTGGTTCTCGGGCGTGCTGCGCGAGCAGCTGGCGCCGGCGCGATCGGGCGGCGTCAGCGTCACCGAAGCGCTGTACGCGGCCGATGCCGAGGACATCGTCGAGGCGCTGCCCGACGGCGTCGACGAGGTGATCGGCGAGCGCGGCCGCGAGGTGTCCGGCGGCCAGCGGCAGCGGCTGAACCTGGCCCGCGCGCTGGCCACCGACGCCGACGTCCTGGTGCTCGACGAGCCGACGTCGGCGGTGGACGCGCACACGGAGGCCCGCATCACCGAGCGCGTCGCCGAGCTGCGGCGCGGCCGGACGACGGTGGTGTTCAGTCAAAGTCCATTGTGGACACATGTGGCAGACGAAGTCTTCACCGCGAAGGGGGTGACGGTGTGAAGCGGCTTCCCACGGCGGCCCGGCGCGACGTCCGCCGCTGGGCCGTGCACACGGCGATGCTCCACAAACGCGAGTTCGGCCTGCTGCTGGGCTCGCTCGCCGTGGCCACGCTCATCGGCCTGGCCGGACCGCAGCTGCTCGGCTCGCTGGTCGACGACGTCGCGGCCGGCACCACGACCGGGCACGTCGACGTGCTGGCGGTGGCGTTCGTCGGCATCCTGCTGCTGCAGGCGGTGGCGCGGAAGATCGCCCGCATGCGCGGCGCGGTGTTCGGCGAGCTGGTGCTGGCCGAGACGCGCGAGGAGTTCGTCGGGACGGCGTTGCAGCTGCCGCTCGGCACCGTCGAGGCGGCCGGCACCGGCGACCTGCTCAGCCGGGCCACCACCGACCTCGGCCGGATCGACCACGCGGCGCGGTTCGCGGCGCCGGAGATCCTGGTCGCGGCGGTGACCGTGGTGTTCACCATCGTCGCGATGGTCGTGACGTCGCCGTTGCTGTCGCTGGGCCTGCTGGTCGCGCTGCCGCTGCTGGTGCCGGTGAACGTCTGGTACCAGCGGCGGATCCCGTCGGTCATGCAGTGGATGCTCGACCGGTGGGCCGACCTGACCACCAGCGTCCACGAGACCGCCGAAGGCGCGCGCACGACCGAAGCGCTCGGGCTGACCGAGCGGCGGATCGGCGCCGCGCACGACGCGCTGGACCAGAGCATCTACGGCGAGCGCCGGATGCGGGCGCTGCAGCTGCGGTGGCTGCCGTCGCTGGAGATCAGTTACGTGCTGCCGCTGGCGGTGATGCTGCTGCTCGGCCTGCTCGCGTACGCGCAGGGCTGGGCCGGGCTCGGCGAGATCACCACGATGCTGCTGTACGTGCAGGGCATGGCGGCGCCGCTGAACGAGGCCCTGTTCTGGCTGGAGGACCTGCAGGTCGCGGCGGCCGCGGCGCGCCGGATCCTCGGCGTCCGGTCGGTGGCCGTCGAGTCCGCGGGCGTGGACGAGGTGCCGCGCGGGCGCGACATCGACGTCCGCGACGTGCGGTTCAGCTACACCGCCGACCGCGAGGTGCTGCACGGCATCGACCTGCGGGTCCCGCGCGGCGAGCGGCTGGCGATCGTCGGGCCGTCGGGCGCGGGCAAGTCGACGCTCGGCCGGCTGCTGGCCGGCATCGCGGCGCCGTCGGCGGGCTCGGTGCGCATCGGCGGCCAGGACGTCTCGGCGCTGGCCGACGACGTGCTGCGCGGCGAGGTGCTGCTGCTGACCCAGGAGCACCACGTGTTCTCCGGGACGCTGCGGCAGAACCTGGCCCTGCCGGCCCGCCGCGCGGGTGGCGACTGGACGGACGAGGAGCTGACGGCGGCGCTGGCGTCGGCGGGAGCGTCTGACTGGGTCGCGACGCTGCCGTCCGGGCTGGCCACGAAGCTGGGCCCGGGCGAGCATCCGGTGCCGGCGGCGATCGCACAGCAGCTGGCGCTGGCCCGCGTGGTGCTGGCGGACCCGCACACGCTGGTGCTCGACGAGGCGACATCGCTGCTGGACACGGGCTCGGCCCGCGACCTGGAGAGGTCGCTGAACAGCGTGCTGGCGGGCCGGACGGTGATCGCAATCGCCCACCGCCTGCACACGGCCGCGGCGGCCGACCGCGTAGCAGTGGTCGAGGGCGGCCGGATCACAGAGCTGGGCCCCCACGAGGAACTGCTCTCAGCGGGCGGCTCGTACGCCCGCCTGGTGGCGGCGGCGAGTTAGCCCGAGCAACGGAGAGACGCTCCCCAGGTAGGAAATCTTCCACCTGGGGGGCGCTCGCCAAGCCGCACAGACCCGCCCTACACCTCCCCGCCCCTCGTCCCGGCCGCAGTCAGCACCGGGGAGCGGGGAACCACTCAGGCCGAACCTGACCTCAGGCCTTCACCAACGCATCCACCGCACTGAAGAACATCCCGAGCCCATCATCCGACGGCCCGGTCAGCGCGTCGATCGCGTGCTCCGGGTGCGGCATCAGCCCGACGACCCGGCCGTTCGCGCTGCGGATCCCGGCGATGTCGTTGCGCGACCCGTTCGGGTTGCCGCCGACGTACCGGAACACCACGCGGCCCTCGCCCTCCAGCTCGTCCAAAGTGGACTGCTCGGCCACGTAGCACCCGTCGATGTTCTTCATCGGGATGAGGATCTCGGCGCCTTCGTCGTAGCGCGTGGTCCACGCCGTGGACGTGTTCTCCACCCGCAGCCACTGGTCGCGGCAGATGAAGTGCAGGCCCTGGTTGCGGATCATCGCGCCGGGCAGCAGGCCGGCCTCGCAGAGGATCTGGAACCCGTTGCAGATGCCGAGCACCGGCATGCCCGCGCGCGCCGCCTCGATCACCGGCGTCATGACCGGCGCGAACCGGGCGATCACGCCCGCGCGCAGGTAGTCGCCGTAGGAGAAGCCGCCCGGGACGACGACGGCGTCGACGTCACGCAGGTCCTCGTCGGCGTGCCACAGCGGCACCGCCTCGCCGCCGGCGTAGCGGACCGCGCGGGCCGCGTCGCCGTCGTCCAGCGTGCCCGGGAAGGTGATGACGCCGATGCGCGCGCTCACGCGTCCACCCGCGTGATCGTCCACTGCTCGATGACCGGGTTCGCGAGGAAGCCTTCGGCGATCTTCTCCAGCGTCGCGTCGTCGACCGTGTCGTCGACCTCGATCTCGAAGTGCTTGCCCTGGCGGATCTCGGTGATCCCGGTGAACCCCAGGCGGCCGGCGGCGCCGAGCGCGGCCTGTCCCTGCGGGTCGAGGATTTCGGGCTTCGGCATGACGTCGACGACGACTCGGGCCACGGCAGGCTGCTCCTTATTTCTGCAGGTCGTGGGTACCTCGTCAGCATAGTTCACCCGCTCGCCCACCCTGCGGGGCCCGTCGGGAAACCTAGACTGGCCGACGGCGCGGCGCTGCGCCATGATGAGTCGTTGACATCTCGCCAACAGGAGGCACCGTGGCCGTCCAGGAGTCCTACGACTACGTCATCGTCGGTGCCGGCAGCGCGGGGTGCGTCCTCGCCAACCGCCTGACCGAGGACCCGTCCGCCCAGGTCCTGCTGCTCGAAGCGGGCGCGGAGGACACGGCGGACGAAATCCACATCCCGGCCGCGTTCCCGTCGCTGTTCAAGACCAAGTGGGACTGGAACTACGAGACCGTCGAGCAGAAGCACACGGGCAAGTCGGCGTACTGGCCGCGCGGCAAGATGCTCGGCGGCTGCTCGTCGATCAACGCGATGATCTACATCCGCGGCAACCGCGCCGACTACGATGGCTGGCGCGATTCCCACGGCGCTTCGGGGTGGGGCTGGGACGACGTCCTGCCGTACTTCAAGCGCGCCGAGGGCAACCAGCGGCTCGGCGGCCCGCTGCACGGAACGGACGGCCCGCTGCACGTCGAAGACCGCCGGTTCACCCACGAGCTGTCGAACGCGTGGATCGACTCGGCCGTCGCGTGGGGCCTCAAGCGCACCGACGACTTCAACGGCGAGAGCCAGGAGGGCGCCGGCGTCTACCAGGTGACGTGCAAGAAGGGCCGCCGCTGGTCCACGGCGGACGCCTACCTGCGCCCGGCGCTTTCGCGGCCGAACCTGACGGTGAAGACGTGCGCGCCGGCCACCCGTGTCGTCTTCGAGGGCACTCGCGCGGTCGGTGTGTCCTATTTGGACAACGGCGTGGAGCAGACCGCGCGCGCTTCGGCTGAGGTCATTCTTTCGGGTGGTGCGATCAATTCGCCGCAGCTACTCATGGTGTCGGGGGTGGGTCCGGCCGAGCACCTGCGCGAGCACGGCATCGACGTCGTCGCCGCGCTGCCGGGCGTCGGCGAGAACCTGCACGACCACCCGGCGTGCGGAATCATCTGGTCCACTCGCGACACCACCGATCTGGTCGAGGCCGCCACGGTTTTCGGCCTGGCCCGGTACCAGTTGACGCGGCGCGGCCCGTTGACGTCGAACATCGGTGAAGCGGGCGCGTTCTACCCGACCACGGACGGCTTGCCGGCACCGGACATGCAGATCCACGTGGCGCCAACGTTGTTCTACGACAACGGGATGCGCGAGCCGACGGTGTCGGGATTCACCTCGGCGGCGACCTTGGTGGACGTCGCGAGCCGGGGACGGCTGCGGTTGAAGTCGGCGAACCCGTTGTGGAAGCCGGAAATCGATCCGGCCTATTACGCTGATCCGCGCGATATGGAGACGATGATCGCGGGGCTGCGGTCGTTGATCGAGATCAGCCAGGTGGGGCCGCTGCGGCGGTTCCTGGACAAGCCGTTCCTGCCGGTGCGGCACGACTTGAGCGATTCCGAGCTGGCCGAGCACATCCGGGAGAACACGCAGACGCTTTATCACCCGGTCGGGACTTGCTCGATCGGGTCGGTGGTCGACCCGGAGTTGCGGGTTCAGGGGGTGGAGGGGCTGCGGGTGGTGGACGCGTCCGTGATGCCGGTGGTGCCGCGGGGGAACACGAATGCACCGACGATCATGGTGGCGGAGAAGGCCGCGGACCTGATCCGGGGGTGAGCGATTCAGCGTGTGCGGCCCTCGGCCCCCCGGTAACCAGTTTACCGGGGGGCGCCGACAGTTTCGGTGCTGCTTCGGGTTGTTGACCCGGTCGGTCCACAACCCCGGATCGGTCAGCGCTTGCCGTGGAGGATGGTCACCAGTTTGGCCACCAGTGCGTCCGTTGATTCCTTGCGGGTGAACGACGTCAGCGTCAGCGGGGCCGTGAACCGCTGGCGGGCGATCGCCTTCGTGCGGGCGAACTCGCGCAGCCCCTCCGGGCCGTGGATGCGGCCGAAGCCCGAATCGCCCACGCCGCCGAACGGCAACGACGCGATGCCCGCGAAGGACAGCGGCGCGTTGATCGCCGTCATGCCCGTGCGCAGCTTCTCCGCCAGCTCCACACCCCGGGACTTCGAGAACACCGTCGAACCCAAGCCGTACTTCGTGCTGTTCGCGCGCTCGACCGCTTCGTCCATGTCGCGGACCTTGGCGATCGTCACCGTCGGGCCGAACGTTTCCTCCGTCACCGCCTCGGAGTCCTCCGGGACGTCCACCAGGACCGTCGGCTGGGCGTAGCGGTCGCCCACCGCTTCTTCTCCCCCGAGCACCGCCTTGCCTCCGCGGGCCAGGGCGTCCTGGATGTGCCTCTTGATCACGCCCAGCTGGGAAGGCATCGTCACCGGGCCGTACTGGGCCGCCTCGTCCGAGCCCGCCCGCACGTCCTTCGACTTCTCGACCACCTTGGCCACGAACTCGTCGTGGACCTTCTCGTGGACGTAGACCCGCTCCACGCCGATGCACGTCTGGCCCGAGTTCGAGAACGCGCCCCACACCGTGGCGTCCGCCGCCGCGTCCAGGTCCGCGTCCGCGTCGACCAGGACCGGGTCCTTGCCGCCCGCCTCGATGACCACCGGGGTCAGGGTCTCGGCCGCCGCCGCCATGATGCGCTTGCCCGTGGCCGTCGAGCCGGTGAACGCGATCTTGTCGACGCCGGCGCCGACCAGGGCCGCGCCCGTCTCGCCGAAGCCCGTGATCAGCTGCAGGACCGGCTGCTCCGGGACGATCTCGGCGAACGCGTCGACCAGCCACTTGCCGACGCCCGGCGTGTACTCGCTCGGCTTGAACACCACCGCGTTGCCCGCCGCCAGCGCGTACGCGACCGAGCCGAGCGGGGTGAACACCGGGTAGTTCCACGGGCCGATCACGCCGACCACACCCAGCGGCTGGTACTCGACCGTCGCCGCCTGGTTGGACATCAGCAGCCCCGCGGACCGCTTCTGCTTCCCGAGCACCTTCTTCGCGTGCTTGCCCGCCCACGCGATGTGCTCGATGGCCAGGACGCTCTCCAACTGCGCGTCGGCGATCGGCTTGCCGGTCTCGTCGCGGACCACCTGGCACAGCTGCGGCAGCCGGCGCGTCAGCACGCCCTTCCAGGCCTTCAGCCGCTCGGCGCGCCCGGCGAAACCGAGGCCCGCCCACCACTCCGCCGCGACGCGCGCCCGCTCGACGGCCGCCTTGACGTCCTCCGCGGTGTGGATCGGGTAGGTTCCGACCACCTCGTCGGTCGCCGGGCTGAGCGAGTCGAAGGTCTCGCCGACCGTCGTCGGCTTCGGCTGGACGGCAGTCATCGGCGTCTCCCGTGGGTCGAGGGTCAGCCCAGGTTACGACGTTACTGACACCGTGCCAATAGCTCGTGCGGGCTTCCCCATCAGCATTCCACCGGCGATCGCCGCGGCAAAGACACCGAACAACGGCGGCAGCCACAGCGGCAGCACTCCGACGGCCAGCGAACCAAGCCCGAAGCCGCACGACTGCACGGTGAAGCTCAAGGAGAACCCGGCGGACCTGCGGTTTCTCGGCAACAGGCGCTGGAGGTTGACCGAGGTCGTGGCGACCAGCGGCCCACCGCAGGCGCCGATCACCGCCAGCGACGCGAGCAAGCCCGCCCAGCCGAGATCCGCGGCGAGCACGATCCCGCCGACGACGAACCCGCCGAGGAACAGCCGCGGGTCGCCGGTCTTGCCCCGCCACGCGTAGACCGCGCCGCCGACGAGGCTCGCCCCCGTCAGCACAGCGATCACCAGCGGCGCAGCCGCGTCGGGTGCGCCGACGCGTTGGACCAGCGGCAGGGGCGCGACCTCGATCGTCGACGTCAGCAGCCCGACGGTGAAGGCGCAGGAAAGCCACGGCAGGTAGGCGACCGGCGGCGCGGACGGAAGGTCCTCCACGGATTCCACCCGATCGTGGGAGGCAGCGCGACGCGGGACGAGCAGGGCCGCGGCCACGCAAGAGGCGGCCATCGCGGCCAACGGCACGAGCGGGCCGGCCAGGTCGAGCAGCGTGACCAGCGCCGGGCCGCCGACGAGCACACCTTCGAGGATCATCCCGTCGACGGAGATCGCCCGGGGAAGCAGCCCGTCGTCGACCGTCTCCGCGAGCAGTGTCCGGAACCCGCCCGACAACGCTCCGCCCGTGATGCCGGGCAGCACGACGAAGACCAGCAACACGGTACCCGGAGCGCCGTTCGCGGCGGCCACGGTCAGGACGACGAACCCCGCCGCGGTCAGGAGCAGCAACATCGGCAGCCCGCGCCCCGGGCCGACGCGGTCGAGCAGCCGCCCGACCGGGACCGCGCAGACCATTTCCGCGGCGACGTAGACCGCCATCAGGACGCCGCCCAGCCGGTACGACCCGGTCGTGGCGGTGGTCAGCACGGTGAACGCGAGCGGCGCCATGAACGCCGGGAGCCGGGCGAACTGGACGCCCGCCGACCAGCGCCAGTACGCGCGATGGGTGAACAACGACATGGCGTCACGCTCTCGTGGCGCGCTCGCGCGGCATACTGATTCGGGTGAGAGCGAATCAGCCGTGATCGAACTGGCCCTGACCGCGGCCGGAAGCCAGCGCGTCCGCTTCGCGATCTCGCCGTTGGAGGAGGTGCTGGGCGCGGTCCAGACGCTGCTCGGCATCCGGCGGCACCCCGCGCCCCTGCCGTGGCTGTCCGACCTCCCCGACGTGCCCGAATTGACCGCGGTGCTGAGCGCGCGGCACTACATCACCGAGTTCCTGAGCCCGCCGCCCGACGGCCCCGAGACGACCGCCGAAGCCCAGCTCGAGGTGGTCCGCGCGACGCCACCGGAGCAGGTGGCGCTGGAGCTGGGCATGGTCGACGCGGACCTGTCCGGGCTGCCGGCCGGCCCGGCGGCCGCGCGCGACCTGCTCGCCGGCCAACTGGAGACGGTCTGGCAGGCGGTGCTGGCACCGCAGTGGCCACGTCTGCGCGAGCTGCTCGCGGCGGACATCGCGCACCGGACGCGCCGGCTGGGCTCCGGCGGCGTCGCGGCGATGCTGGCGGAGCTGCACCCGCGCGTCCGCATGTCCGGCACGTCGGTATTGGTCGACGTCCGCGCCCGGGAACGGCTGTCGATCGACTCGCGCGGGCTGTTGCTGATCCCGGCGGTGTTCGCGTGGCCGAACGTCGGGGTGGTGACGGTGCCGCCGTGGCAGATTTCGCTGCTGTACCCGGCTCGGGGCGTGGCTTCGCTGTGGAGTTCGTCCGTCACCCCGCCGGAACCGCTGGCGGAGGTGCTCGGCCGGACCCGCGCGGTGTTGCTGACGACGCTCGACCGCCCGGCGGCGACGACCGAACTGGCCCGGCGCCACGGCCTGGCGCCCGCGACGGTGTCGGCGCACTTGACGGCGTTGCGCGGAGCGGGGTTGCTGGCCTCGGAGCGGCGCGGGCACCGGGTGCTGTACCGGCGGACCGAGCTGGGTGACGCGTTGCTCACCGGGAAGCTCTGAACGGGACTAGGCTGGAAAACGACCACCCGTGAAGGAGAACCAACGATGCGTATCGTCCATTTCGGACACGCCTGTCTGTTGCTGGAGACCGGTTCCGAGCGGATCCTGCTCGATCCCGGCGTCTTCTCCACCGGCTTCGAGGGTGAGCGGGAGCTGTCCGCCGTGCTGGTCACCCACCAGCACTTCGACCACCTCGACGTCGACCGGCTGCCGAAGGTCCTCGAAGCCAACCCGGGCGCGAAGCTGATCGTCGACCCGGGGTCCGCTCCCGAAGTCGAGAAGCTCGGCCTGGAGTTCGACGTCGCCAACGTCGGGGACGCTTTCGCCGTCGGGGACACCTCGATCAAGGCCGTCGGCGGGGAGCACGCCGTCATCCACTCCGACATCCCCGTCATCCCGAACATCGGCTACGTCTTCGACGACGGCGCGTTCTTCCACCCCGGCGACTCGTTCTTCGTGCCGGAGCAGAAGATCGACGTCCTGGGGCTGCCCACCGGCGCTCCGTGGCTGAAGGCCGGGGAAGCCGTCGACTACCTGCGAGCCGTCGCGCCGCGGGTGGCCGTGCCGATCCACGAAGCCGTGCTCGCCAACCCGGCCATGCACTACGGCCTGTTCGGCAACCTCGCGCCCGAAGGCACCGAGGTCAAGGTGCTGGAACGGGCCGAGCCGGCGAAGTTCTAGCCACCCACGCCTCGACGCCGAGTTCCGCCGGCCGCCCGTCCGGTTCGCAGGCCGGGCGCCGGTGGGTGTCAGGCACCTTTGCGCTTGGCGCGGCCGGTATCGGCCTCTGGCTCGGTCAGGCCGCGACCGCGCGCAGCGAACCGTAGGTTGCGCCGAAGGCGCGGTTCTCGAGGGCGACGTCGACCGCGTCGAGCAGGGCCTGGCGGAGGCCGGGGCGGGTCAGCTCCGAGGCTTCGGCCCCCAGCCGGACCAGCCCGCCCCGGCGGGCCGAACGGGCCGCCGCCAGCACCAGTGCGAAGCAGCGCACCGTCTCGGTGCGGTGCGACTGGCTCGTGAATTCACTCACTCGCGCGCGGCGCACCTCGCCGGTGACGAGGTCGCGCACCGCGCCGAGGTCGGCGCACAGCCGGAAACCGTGCTCGGCCAGGGCCTGCAGCGTGCCCTGGGACGCGATCCAGCGCGGCGGCGCAAAGCCGTCCACCGCCAGCCCCGCGTTGTCCAGCGCGGCCTTCGCGGCGATCAGCCGCAGGCGGGCTTCGTGCGCCGGCAGCGTCGCGAACTCCGCCCGCTTGCCCAGGTACACCGTGCGGTGCGTGGGTGTGACGGTGTGGTCGTAACCGTGCAGCAGCACGGAATCACCGCCGCAGGCGCGGGTGCGCACCCACTCCGTCACCGGGCCGTCGCCGGTGCGGGCGGCGTACAGCAGCGAGAGCGGCACCTTGCGGCGGTCGAGCTCGGCCGCGAGATCGGCGCACCGGTGCAGCGTGCGCGGGGTGATTCCCGACAGCGAAACCAGCAAGCGAGCGTCCACGACCACCATTGGCGCGCACGCGTCTGAAACTCCCGTGAACTGCGCAGAACGGGCGGGCGACCGTTGCCGGAAGGGTCAGACACCCTCGCGCAGGCGCTTCACGGCCACCGCGATCCGGCCGCGCAGATCGGGGTCGGCGACCTGGCCGTCGGCGACGTCCGCCCGCGAGACCGGGATCCGCGCACACGCGTCTTCGACGATCTTCACGCCCGCGTACGTCAGGACTTTGCGCAGCGAGTCGTGCGCGTCCCGGCCGCCGGTGGGTGCCGCGATCGAGGACGCGTTGATCCACGCCACCGGCTTGCCGTACATCTCGCCGCCGCCGACCGTCCAGTCGAGGAGGTTCTTGAACGAGCCCGGTAGCCCGCCCGCGTACTCCGGCGTGCAGATCAGGACCGCGTCGGCTTCCTTGAGCGCGGCGCGCAGCGAGGCGACCTCGGGGTGCAGGGGATCGCGGTCGTCATCGGGGTTGAAGTGCGGCAGATCGGCGAGGCCGGTGTACGTCTTGGTCGCGGTGAGGGTCGCGACGGTCCCCAGCACCGCCGCATTGCCCGAGCCGGCTCGCAGGCTGCCGCAGATCAGCAGGATCACGAGGCCAGTCTGCCAGCGAAAGCCCGGTGATGCGCCGGTACGCCTCGAGGTACCGGTCGCGCGTGGCCGTCACCACTTCGGGGGGCAACGGCGGCAGCGGGGACACGCAGTCCCAGCCGGACGCCGGGTCGACCAGCCAGTCGCGCACGTGCTGCTTGTCGAACGACGGCTGCGGGACGCCGGGCTGGTGACCGTCGGCGAGCCAGTAGCGCGCGGAATCCGGCGTCAGCAGCTCGTCCGCGAGCACCAGACCGCCGTCACGCCCGATGCCGAATTCGAACTTCGTGTCGGCCAGCAGCAGGCCCTGTTCCGCCGCACGCGCGGCGCCCCGGCGGTACAGCTCGAGCGAGGCCTCCCGGACCTCCTCGGCGAGCGCGCGGCCGAGCACCGACACGCACGTGTCGAAGTCGATGTTCTCGTCCTTCTCCCCGCGCCGCGCCTTGGTGGACGGCGTGAAGATCGGCTCGGGCAGCCGCGCCGACTCGGCCAGGCCCGGCGGCAGCGCCAGCCCGCACACCTCCCCGGACCGGCGGTAGTCGGCGTACCCGCGGCCGGTGAGGTAGCCGCGGACGACCGCCTCCACGGGCAGCATCTCGAGCCGCTCGACCAGCAGCGCGCGGCCGCGGACGGACTCGGGGATGAGCGGCCCGTCGCAGGTCACGAGGTGGTTCGGGAGGACGTCGGCGAGCTCGCGGAACCAGAACACGCTCATCGCGGTGAGCACGCGGCCCTTGCCGGGGACCGAGGTGGGGAAGACTTGCTCGAAGGCGGAAATGCGGTCGGAGGCGACGATCAGCAGGTGGTCGTCGCCCGCTTCGTACAGGTCGCGGACCTTGCCGGAGGCGAGCCTCCGGCGTGTGGGGAGGGGTGTCACGCACCGAACCCTAACGGGCACCCTCTGCCACCATGGATGATGCTGGCATGGCGTACGACTGGATCTCGGTGACCACCGACTACGGCCTGCGCGACGGCTTCGTGGCGGCCTGCCACGGCGTGATCGCGCGGCTGGCGCCCGCCGTGCGGGTGATCGACGTGACCCACGAAGTGCCACCCCAAGACATCCGGCACGGCGCGATGGCGCTGGCCCAGACCGTCCCCTACCTGCCGGAGTCGGTGCACGTCGCAGTGGTCGACCCGGGTGTCGGCACCGACCGGCTCGGCGTGGTCGTCGTCGCGGAGGACGGGCTGCTGGTCGGGCCGGACAACGGCCTGCTGCTGCCGGCCGCGCAGGCCCTGGGCGGCGTCCGGGTGGCGTACGAGCTCGCCGAGCCGTCGCTGCGGCTGCCCGCGACGTCGGCGACCTTCCACGGCCGGGACGTCTTCGCGCCCGCAGCCGCACACCTCGCGCTGGGCGTGTCGCCGGCCGACTTCGGCGACCCGGTGGACGGCCTGGTCGCGATGGCGGAGCCGTTCGTGGCGGCGTTCCCGGGGAAGCTCGTGTCGGAGGTGCTGACGGTCGACCACTTCGGCAACGTCCAGCTCGCCGCGACCCCGGCGGACCTGGAGCTTTCGGGCCTGTCCGGCGCGGTTTCCGTGCACAGCGAGCGCGTGGCGGTGACCACCGTGCTCGGGCGGACGTTCGCCGACGTCCCCGCCGGCGCGTCGGTGCTCTACACGGACTCGGCGGGCCGGCTCGCGGTCGCCGTCAACGGCGGCTCGGCGGCGGCGGTGCTCGGGCTCGGGCCGGCCCAGGAGTGCACGATCACCTCGTCGCCGACCGCGACCTGACCCGGCCGCAGCACGGCGGCTTTCGCGCCGAAGACGACACCGCCCTGCGGGTCACGCCGGTAGCTCGCGAGGGTGCGAATCGGCTCGGGACCGGCCTTCGCGCCGGTTTCCTGGTCGACCATCGGGACCGCGCACCGGACGCACCTCTCGGCGTACCCGATCCGCGCGGTGCCGACGGTCAGTTCGCGAGCCTCGTCTTCGCGGTGGGGTTCGACCCAGCCGGCGAGCACGATGTTGGGCCGGAAGCGGTCCATCGGCACCGGTTCGCCCTGTCCGGCGGCGATCCGCTCGTTGAGGTTGTCCAAAGAGGACTCGGAAGCGAGCAGCAGGGCGTGCGCGTCACCGAAGGCGGCGAGGCCGGGGAACACCCCGCCGCTGACGCGGTGGTGGTCCGGCGTGACGCCGATCAGCGCGGCCGGGCGGCCGAGCAGGTCCGAGAACCACTCGTCGGCCCGGGGATCCTGCCGGACGCCCTCGCCGTGCCAGCTGAGCATCGACACCGGGCGCCGCGGGCCGTCGCGCCGGATGTCCACGACGACGTCCTCGCGGCCGGGTGCCGACAGCGCGAGCCTGTCGCCGAGCACCCGCGGCCGGACGACCGCCATGACCGGGTGCGGCCGCTGGGTGAGGACGTCGCCGTCCGGCGAGATGACCTGGAAGACCCGGTCGCCCGCGAGCCCGGTGCTGGTCACCTCGGCGGACGGCACGTCGATGCCCGCGCAGGACTTGACCGGGTAGTACGTCAGCCGAGCGATTCTCGCCATCTTCGCAGGCTACCCGGGCGGCCGCCGCCGAAGCGTCTCCTTTCAGAGGACCTGGGAGAGGAACCGCTGCAGGCGCGGGCTTCGGGGCTCGTCGAACATCTCCGCCGGCGGCCCCTGCTCGACGATGCGGCCCGCGTCCATGAAGGCCACCTCGTCCGCGACGCTGCGGGCGAAGCCCATCTCGTGCGTCACCACGATCAGCGTCAGGCCGCGCGAGGCCAGGCCCGCCATCAGGTTCAGCACACCTTTGACCAGCTCCGGGTCCAGCGCGCTGGTCGCCTCGTCGAAGAGCATCACCTCGGGGTCCATCGCCAGCGCCCGGGCGATCGCCACCCGCTGCTGCTGGCCACCGGACAGCGCGCTCGGGCGGTACGGTGCCTTGTCCGCCAGGCCGACGTCCGCCAGGCGGGCGCGGGCGATCGCCGCCGCCTCCTCCTTGCTCAGCTTCTTCACGCTGCGCAGCGGGAGCACGATGTTGTCCAGCACGCTCCGGTGGCCGAAGAGGTTGAAGTGCTGGAACACCATGCCGACGCGCTGGCGCAACGCGTCCGGATCGGCCTTGATCACCGACTCGCCGTCGAGCAGCAAATCGCCGGAATCGGGCTCCTGCAGGCGGTTCACGCAGCGCAGGAGCGTCGACTTGCCGGAGCCGGACGGGCCGATGACGCACGTCGTCTTGCCGCTCTCCACGCGGAGGTCGACCCCGCGCAGGACTTCGAGCGTGCCGAAGCTGACGTGGATGTCCTTCAGCTCCACACTGGACGAACGGACCGCCGTCGTCACCACGTGCTCACCCTCCCCCCGGGACCGATCTCGACCGGTTCGCCGTCGTCCGGCTCGTCGGCGCGCACCTTGCGGCCGGTCCGGAGCTTCTTGTCGATGTAGTTGACCAGGTGCGTCAGCGGCACGGTGATCACCAGGAAGAACACACCGGCGGCGACCAGCGGGGACAGGTTGCCGGTGTTCGCCGCCAGGTCCTGGCCGATCCGGAACAGCTCGCGCTGGCCGGACAACAGGCCGAGCACGTAGACCAGGCTGGAGTCCTTGACCAGCGCGATGAACTGGTTCACCAGCGCCGGCAGCACCCGCCGGACGCCCTGCGGGATGATCACCAGCAGCATCGACTTGGTGTAGCTCATCCCGAGCGCCCGGCTGGCCTCCATCTGGCCCTTGTCCACGCTCTGGATGCCGGACCGGAAGATCTCGCCGATGTAGGCGGCGGCGATCAGCGACAGCGCCAGGATGCCCATCGGGTACGGGTTCGTGCCGACGACGTCCCGCGCGAGCGTGCCGAGGCCCTGGCCGATCAGCAGGATCGTCAGGATGGCCGGCAGCCCGCGGAAGATGTCGGTGTACACCCGCGCGGGCCAGCGCAGCCACCACTTGGTGGACAGGCCCATCACCGCCAGGACCATGCCGAGCACGGTGCCGATCAGCGCCGAGGACACCGACAGGATCAGCGTGTTCAGCAGCCCGGTCTTCAACAGGTCGGGCAAGACCTGGGAAATGTAGTCCCAGTTCAGGAACGTGTTGACAAAATCGTCCATTGTGGACTACTGCCCCGCCTTGAACTCGGCGGGCACCGGAGCGGTGGGCTCGAACTGGTCGTGCACCTTGACCCAGGTGCCGTCCGCGATGACCTTCTTCAGACCGTCGTTGATCTTGTCGATCAGCTCGGTGTTGCCCTTCTTGAAAGCGAACCCGTGCGGGATGGTCGTGGTGATCGCCTTGGTCACCTTGAGCTTCGCGTCCGGGTTGTTCTTCGCGTAGTCCTCGGCGGTCGCCTGGTCGAACACCGCGCCGTCGATCGCGCCGGTCTTGAGGGCGTTGAGGGCCGCGGCGTCGTTCGGGAACCGGACGGCCTGCGCGGTCGGCGCGTTCGTGCCGAGCCAGGTGTCCGACACCGTGCCCTGGACGACGCCGACCCGCTTGCCCGCCAACGAGTTCTCGTCGGTGATGCCCGCGGTTTCCTTGGCTTCGATGCCGAGCGCCTGGTAGTTGTACGGCGCCGAGAAGTCGACGGTCTTCTTGCGGGCGTCGGTCTGCGAGATCGCCGAGCTGCCGATGTCGAAGGTGCCGTTCGCGACCTGGCCGAGCAGCGCCGAGAACTCGGTCGCCGCGAACTCCAGTTTCAGGCCTTCCTTGGCCGCGATGGCCTTCAGCAGCTCGTTGTCGAAGCCGGTGTAGTTGCCGTTCTCCTGGTAGGCGTTCGGCTTCGAGTCGCTCAGCGTGCCGACGCGCAGGGTCTTCTCGCCGCCGCTGTCCGAGCCGCCGCAGGCCGTGAGGGCGGCCAGCAGGGTCGCGGTCAGCGCTGTGACCAGTGTCTTCCTCATGCTTCTCCTAACCCTGGAACCCGGCCGGCACCGGAGCGGTCGGCAGGAACTGCTGGTGCAGCTTAAGCCAGGTGCCGTCGGAGATCACCTGCTTGAGCCCGTCGTCGATCTTGCGCAGCAGTTCGGCGTTGCCCTTCTTCACCGCGAAGCCGTGCGGCACGTCCGTGACGAAGCTCTTCACGACGACCAGCTTGGCGTCCGGGTTGTCGGTGACGTTCTTCTCGGCAATGGACTGGTCCAGGATGTACGCGTCGACCGCGCCGCTCTTCAACGCGGTCAGCGCGGCGGCGTAGTCCGGGAAGCGCACGGCCTGGGCGCTCGGCACGGTGCTGGTCAGCCAGTGGTCGCCGACGGTCGCTTGGATCACGGCGACGCGCTTGCCGGCCAGGCCCTTCTCGTCGGTGACCGGCGTGCCCTGCTTGGCCTGGATGCTCATCGTCTCGAAGTCGTACGCCGCGGAGAAGTCGACCGTCTTCTTGCGCTCGTCGGTCTGCGCGATCGCCGAGCTGGCGATGTCGTACCGCCCCGAGGCGACCTGCCCGAGCAGCGCGGAGAAGTCGGTCGCGGCGAACTCCAGCTTCAGGTTCTGCTTGGCCGCGATGGCCTTGAGCAGCTCGTTGTCGAAGCCGGTGTAGTTGCCGTCCTTCAGGTAGATGTTCGGCGGCGCGTCGCTCAGCGTGCCCACGCGCAGCGTCGAGGAAGCGCTGTCGGAGCCGCCGCAGGCGGTCAGCGTGAGGACGGCGGCCAGCACGGTGACGATCAGCTTCTTCATGTCACGCCCCCAGGTTCTTCACGGGCAGGCCGGGACCGCCCTGCTGGAGTTCCTTCGACAGCGGGGTGTTCTTGTAGAACTGCCCGTAGATCCGGGCCACCGTGCCGTCCGCAACGGCCTTCGCCAGGCCGTCGTTCAGCTTGTTCAGCAGGTCGGAGTTCTTCTTGGCCACCGCGAACGCCGACGGCGTGTCCTTGTCTTCGACCGTGTACCCGAGTTCCAGCGGGACATTCGGGTTCTGGTCCAGGTACTTCTGCCCGATGTCCTGCGGGACGACCCAGCCGTCGAGCGTGCCGTTCTTCAGCTGCGCGAAGCCCGCGTTGTAGTCCGGGAAGCGGACGACCTGGGCGCCGGCGACCTTGCCCGCGAACTCGTCCTGCACCGAGCCCTGGACCACGCCGAGCCGCTTGCCGCCCAGCGCGCCGACCTCCTTCAGGTTCGCGCCCTTGGCGGTGACGATCGTGGTGAAGCCGGTGTTGTAGCCGTTGGAGAAGGCGACCGTCTTCTTGCGCGCCTCGGTGCTGGAGATCGTCGAGCTGCCGATGTCGAACTTGCCGCCCGCGACCCCGGCGAGCAGGCTGGAGAACTCGGTGCCGACGAACTCGACCTCGAAGCCCTCCCGCTTGGCGATGTCGCGCAGCAGCTCGTTGTCGTAGCCGGTGAACCGGCCGTTCTCCAGGTAGATCGACGGCGGGGCGTCGCTCAGCGTCCCGACGCGCAGCGTGGTGGCCCCCGCATCGGAACCACCGCAGGCGGCCAAGGTCAGCGTCAGCGCGCCCGCGGTGGCGGCCGCGGCGATTTTCGACAGCGTGGATCTCATCGCTTCTTCCAGAGGTAGGCGCGCCCAGGGCGCGAGGAAAGCACGTCAGGTCACTGGGTAAACGCCCTGACGCTCCGGTTTCGTGCGATCGAGATTAGGGATTTCGCCCGTTCGTGTGGATTCGTTCCAGTCCGTGGACTCGTGCGTCAGCTCACAGGATCGGCTGCGGGACGTACCCCGCGGCCTCGGGGAACCGCTCGAGGACCTCGGCGACGCGCTCGGCCACCTGCGTGACCTGACGGCCGGCCGTGCCGGTGAACGAGATCCGGTCGGCGAGGAGTTTGTCCAGCTCACCGCGGTCGAGCGGGATGCGCTCGTCGGCGGCGAACCGGTCGAGGAGGTCGTTCTCCGCGCGGCCTTCGCGCATCTCGAGCGCGACGGCGACCGCGTGCTCCTTGATCGCTTCGTGGGCCGTCTCACGCCCGATGCCGGCGCGGACCGACGCCATGAGCACCTTCGTCGTGGTGAGGAACGGCAGATAGCGATCGAGCTCACGCTTGATGACCGCCGGGAAGGCGCCGAACTCGGCGAGCACGGTGAGGAACGTCTCCAGCAGGCCGTCGAGCGCGAAGAAGGCGTCCGGCAGCGCGACCCGGCGGACGACCGAGTCGGAGACGTCGCCCTCGTTCCACTGGTCGCCGGCCAGCTCGCCGATCATCGAGAGGTAGCCGCGCAGCACGACGGCGAGGCCGTTCACGCGCTCGCACGAGCGGGTGTTCATCTTGTGCGGCATGGCGGACGAGCCCACCTGGCCGGGCTTGAAGCCCTCGGTGACCAGCTCATGGCCGGCCATCAGCCGGATCGTCTTGGCCAGGCTGGACGGCGCCGCGGCGAGCTGGACCACAGTGGACAGCACGTCGAAGTCGAGCGAACGCGGGTACACCTGGCCGACGCTGACGAACCGCCGGTTGAAGCCGAGGTGCTGCATCACGCGGTCCTCGAGCTGGTCCAAAGTGGACTCATCGCCGAGCAGGTCGAGCATGTCCTGCGCGGTGCCGACCGGGCCCTTGATGCCGCGCAGCGGGTACCGCTCGATGAGGTTCTCGAGGCGCTCGAAGGCGACCAGCAGCTCGTCGGCCGCGGTGGCGAACCGCTTGCCGAGGGTGGTGGCCTGCGCGGCGACGTTGTGGGAACGCCCGGCCATGACGGTGTCGGCGTGCTCGACGGCGAGGGCGGCCAGCCGCGCCAGCACGGCGGCGACGCGGGTGCGCACCAGCTCCAGGGAGCGGAGCAGCTGGAGCTGCTCGACGTTCTCGGTGAGGTCGCGCGAGGTCATGCCCTTGTGGATGTGCTCCTGGCCGGCGAGGTCGCTGAACTCCTCGATCCGCGCCTTGACGTCGTGGCGGGTGACGCGCTCGCGCTCGGCGATCGAGTCCAGCCGCACGTCCTCGAGCACCCGCTCGTAGGCCTCGACGACGCCATCCGGCACTTCCACGCCGAGGTCCCGCTGGGCCTTGAGGACGGCCAGCCAGAGCTGCCGCTCCAGGACGACCTTCTGCTCCGGGGACCAGAGCGAGACCAGCTCCGCGGAGGCGTAGCGGGCGGCGAGTACGTTCGGAATGCGGGGCTTGTCCGTCACGCCCTCACGATACCTGCGCAGGTCAGCGCGGTGACGGCCCGGGGTTTCACCATTCCGCGAAGCCGCCGTCGTCGTGGCGCCACACCGGTGAGCGCCAGGCGTGCCCGGTCTCGTCCGCCCGGCGCACGGCCTCTTCGTCGACCTCGATGCCGAGACCGGGGCCGAGCGGCCGGGCCGCGTAGCCGTCCTGGAACGCGAAGATCGACGGGTCCACGAGGTACCCGGGCTCACGGCCCTCGTGGTAGTGCATGCCCACACTTTGTTCCTGGATCAGGAAGTTCGGTGTCGCGAAGGCGACCTGCAGCGACGCGGCCAGCGAAATCGGGCCGAGCGGGCAGTGCGGAGCCAGCGAAGCGCCGTACACCTCGGCCAGCGCGCCGATCCGCCGCAGCTCCGAGATGCCGCCGGCGTGCGACGGGTCGGGCTGGACGACCGCGACCCCGGCGTCGAGCACCGGCTTGAACTCCCAGCGCGAATAGAGCCGCTCGCCGAGCGCGATCGGCACCGTGGACGCCTCGACGACCGAGCGCAGTGCGTCGCCTTGGGTCTCCGGCAGGATCGGCTCCTCGACGAACAGCGGCTGGACGTCCTCCAGCAGCCGCACCAGCCGGCGCGCCATCGCGGGCGAGACCCGGCCGTGGAAGTCGATCGCGAGGTCGCGGTGCGGGCCGAGCGCCTCCCGCGCTTCCCAGGCCCGCGCCACCGCGGCGGCCGCCTCGGCCGGGGACGCGATCGCCGTCATCGGCCCGGCGACGTTCATCTTCACCGCGGTGAACCCGGCCTCGACCTGCGCGGCCACCGCTTCGCGGATGCCGGCCGGGCGGTCGCCGCCGACCCAGCTGTAGACCCGGACGCGGTCGCGGACCGGCCCGCCGAGCAGCTCGTGCACCGGCGCGTTGCGGACCTTGCCGGCGATGTCCCACAGCGCGTGGTCGAACCCGGCGAGGGCGCTGGAGAGCACCGGGCCGCCGCGGTAGAAACCGCCGCGCCGCAACACCTGCCAGTGGTCCTCGATGCGCAGCGGGTCCTGGCCGATGAGCAGGTCGGACAGCTCGTGCACGGCCGCGCGCACGGTTTCCGCACGGCCCTCGACCACGGGCTCGCCCCAGCCGCTGACCCCTTCGTCCGTGCTGACCTTGAGGAACAGCCAGCGCGGTGCGACCAGGAACGTCTCGATGGCGGTGATCTTCACCCGGGTGCCCCGTTTCTACGCGGAATCCTTGGCGGCCGACCAGCCGCCGTCGACGGTCAGTTCGGCCCCGGTGACGAACGAGGCGGCGGCCGAGAGCAGGAACGCGATCACGTCCGCGACCTCCTCCGGCCGGCCCAGGCGGCCGGCCGGGGTCGCCCGCGCGCTGCGTTCGCGGTCCTCGGGCGAAATGCGGGCCCAGGCCTCGGTGAGCACCGGCCCCGGCAGCACGGAGTTGACCCGCACCTCGGGGGCGTACTCGACGGCCAGCTGCCGGGCGAGCGCGACGAGCGCGCCCTTGCTGGCCGCGTACGCGGGGTGGCCCGGCAGGCCGAAGTGCGCGTGCACCGACGAGACCAGCACGATCGCGCCACGCCGGGCTCGCAACGACGGCAGGCACGCCTGCACGGCCAGGTAGGCGCCGGTCAGGTTGACGTCGAGCTGGCGCTGCCACTCGGCGCGGCCGATCTCGTGCAGCGGCCCGGTGCTGGGCACGTAGGCGTTGCTGACCAGCGCGTCCACCTCGCCGATGTTCGCCCAGGTCGCTTCCTCGGTCACCGAACCCCGGATCGGCGTGACGCCGTCTGGGAGCTCGGCGATGTCCACGCCCAGCACGCGGTAGCCGTCCTCGATGAGCTTCCGCGCGGTCGCCGCCCCGATTCCGGACGCCGCTCCGGTCACCACCGCTGTCGGCATCGTCCCTCCGTCTCTTGAAGTACGAGAATAAATCCTAATTTAAGATTTCACAAGGTAGGCTGCACTCATGAAATACCGGTGGGAAATCATGGCCGACGCACTGCGCCAGGGAGTCGTCGGAATCGTGCGCACGCGCGACGCGGAGTCCGCGGTGGAGGCGGCCCGCGCGGCCCTCGGCGCCGGGCTGCGCTCGATCGAGCTGCCGCTGACGAACCCCGGCGCGCTGGACGCGATCTCCGGGCTCGCGGCCGCCTACCCGGACGCGACGATCGGCGCCGGCACGGTGCTCGACGAGACGTCCGCGGTGCTGGCGATCCGCGCGGGGGCGCGGTTCCTGGTGTCCCCGTCGGTGGACACCGCGGTGATCCGGACCGCGCACCGGTACGGCGTGGCAGCCCTGCCGGGCGCCGGCTCGGTGACCGAAATCGTGCGGGCCCTGGAGGAAGGCGCCGACGCGGTGAAGGTGTTCCCGGCGTCGGCGCTCGGGCCGTCGTGGGTGGCGGACGTGCGGGCGGCGCTGCCGCAGGCCCCGCTGGTACCCACCGGCGGCATCGGGCCGGAAGACGTGCCAGGCTGGCTCTCGGCGGGCGCGGTCGCCTGCGGGATCGGCTCGGCGCTGACCCGCGGCACCGCCGCGGAGGTCGCCACCCGGGTCGAGACGCTGTTGAGGAGCGCGCATGGCTGAGCTGGTCTTCGTCGGGTGCTACACCGGCGATGCGGGGAACGGCACCGGGGTCACGACGCTCTCGCGGTCGCCGTCCGGCTCGTTGCGCGAAGTGGCTTCGCTGCCGCTGGAGTCGCCGTCGTGGCTGGTGCGCCACCCGTCGTTGCCGGTGCTGTACGCGGCCAACGAGACCGCGGACGGCGGCGTGACGGCGTTGGCCATCGCCCCGTCCGGTGAGCTGTCGGTCCTGGGCACGGCGGAGACCGGCGGGGCGCACCCGTGCCACCTCGCGGTGACCCCCGACGGCCGGTTCCTGTTGTGCGCCAACTACACCGGCGGCAGCGTGGCGGTCTTCTCGCTGTCCTCCTCCGGCGCGCTGATCGCCCGGACGGCCCTGGTCCAGCACAGCGGCAGCGGGCCGGTGACCGACCGCCAGGAAGCGGCGCACGTCCACATGGCCGTCCCGTCGCCCGACGGGTCCATCGTGAGCGCGGTCGACCTGGGGACGGACGAGATCCGCAGCTACACGCTGACGTCGTCGGGCGCCCTCGAGCCGCTGGCGGTGTCCTCGCTGCCGCCGGGCACGGGACCGCGTCAGCTGGTGCGCCGGCCGGGCACGGACCTGGCGTACGTCGTCGGCGAGCTGGCCGGGACGCTGGTGACGGTCCGCGAGAAGGCACCGGGCGCGTTCGAGGTGGTGGCCTCGACGCCGTCGACGCTGTCGTCGGTGAAGCCCAACCTGGTGGCCCACCTGGAACTGGCCGACTCGCGCCTGTACGTGTCGAACCGCGGCCCGGACTGCGTGACGGAGTTCGCGCTGGACGACGCGGCCGCGGTGGCCGACCAGCCCTGCGGCGCGAACCCGCGGCACTTCGCGCTGGTGGACGGCACTTGTTACGTGGCGGCGCAGTCGGAGGACGCGATCACGGCGTTCACGCTGACCGCGTCCGGCGAAGCGGAACTGCGGTACCACCCGACGGGGTCACCGACGTTCGTGCTGCCGGTGTCCCTGCCTTGACCAGGCATCCATAATGCGGTCAACACCTGCCGGCTGAGAGGGCCCTCCATTGACCGAACACCGGCCCCGCGGGTTGCACGGCCAGACCGTGGAGGCACTGGCCAGCCGGATCCTCTCCGACGAGTGGGGCGAAGGCACCGTCCTGGACCTGCCCGCGCTGCGCGAAGAGCTCGACATCAGCCTCACCGCGCTGCGCGAAGCGCTCAAAGTGCTGGCCGCCAAGGGGATGATCGACGCCCGGCAGAAGCGCGGCACCTTCGTGCAGCCGCGCGAGAAGTGGAACATGCTCGACGCCGACGTCATGCGCTGGCAGACCGCGGCCGCCGACGATCCCGGGCTGCTCGACGAGCTCACCGAGGTCCGGGCCGTCGTCGAGCCCGCCGCCGCCCGGATCGCCGCCGGGCGGGCCTCCGAGGAAGACCTCGAGGCGCTGCGGGACGCGCTCGCCGACATGGCCGCCGCGGGCGACGACCCGGAAGCGAGCGTCCAGGCCGACCTCGCCTTCCACCGGCGGCTGATGGCCGCCACGCACAACAACTTCCTGGTGCGGATGGAACGGATCATCGCGATCGGGCTGGCCGAGCGGGACAAGCTCGTGCACGGCTCCCCGGCGGCGGAGGATCCGGTGCCGAACCACCGGAAGGTGTTCGACGCGATCGTCGCGGGTGACCCGGCCGCGGCCGAGCAGGCGATGCTCGCGCTGGTCACCAAGGCCCAGGACGACCTGGCGAAGGCTCAGCGCACGCGCTCGTGAGTGGTAAGGCGGGTTCTAACCCGCGTTACCACTCACGACCGGGTGCGGCAGGCTGCGCTATTCGGCGAGGGCGGCCTGGAGCATCCGGGCGGCGGCCGCGCGGGGCTCGGGGTCGACCTCGACCAGGGCGTTGACGACCGCGCCGTCGACCAGGGCGACCAGCCGCTCCAGCTCGGTCGCCGAGACGGGGGTGCCGGAGCGGGCGAAGATCTCCGTCAGCAGCTCGTTGAGCTGGGCCGACAACGTCCGCATCAGCGGCCGCAGGTACGGGCGGCGGCCGGTCGCGACCAGCCGCTCGTAGCGCAGGAGGACGGCTTCGGCGTCGGCCGCCTGGTCGCCGCTCTCCGGGCCGAGCAGCAGGTCCAGCACCAGGTCGACGGTCGCCTGCACGCCGCGGTTGCGGGTCGCGAGCTCCTCCAGCCGGCGGCGGCCGGTCGCCAGCTCGGCGTTCGAGTGGTGCTCGACGGCCGCCGTGACCAGGTCTTCCAGCGAGTCGAAGTAGTACGTCGTCGACGCGAGCGGCAGGCCCGCCCGCTCGGCCACCGCCCGGTGCCGCACCGCGTCGAACCCGCCCTCGACGAGCAGTTTCGCGGCGGCCTCGACGAGCGCGGCGCGCCGTCGCTCCCCCTTGGGGGTGGTCGCAGCGGTCATGGCCGGTCATTCTGCCAACCGGGCGGCCCCGGCCTCAGAACCGGGGCGCGAGATCGCGGGCGAACCCGTCCACCTGGCCCGCGTACGGCGCCGCCGCCCCCGCGGACGGCACGCTGACCAGCACCAGCACCCCGCCGGACGCGGTACCCACCCGCGCGGTGACCGTGCCGGCCGGCTGGGACTTGAAGACCTCCGGGATGCCCTTCGGGTACACCGCCGCGGCGACTTCGCCGCCCGGGACCGGGAACCCCGCGGACCGCGCCACCGTCGAACAGGCGCCGCCCGGGACGGCCTGGGTGGCGGAGACGTGGCCGGGGAGCTCGCCAGCGAGGGCAGTGGCGAGCTCCCCGTCCACCTGTTCGCACCCGGAGGCGCCTTCGGCCAGTTGGCCGGTCTTCCCGTCCCCGGCACCCCCCTGCTGAGGTGGCTGGGACGAGAAGTTCGGTGACTCCCCACCGACTTCAGGACGCATCGAGCCGTCCCCGGGTTGCGCGACGCCCGGCCCGGAATGCGCGGGAGCGGCGTTGTCCGTCGCGATCAGCGCCTCGGGGGTACCCCCGGCGAGCACTCCGTACGCGCCGAAGCCGACGACGACCAGCGCGGCGGCGCTCACGCCGGCGGTGATCCGGTTCCGGCGGCGCAGGGTCTGGCGGCGGGATTCGCGGACGACGTCGTCGCGGCTGAACGTCGGCGACGGCGCGTCCGGCGGCGCGGCGGAGAACAACGAGCGCAGTTCCTGCTCATCCATTGGTCTCCACCTCCCGTTCGAGGACCTGCCTCAGGTTCGCCAGCCCGCGGGCGGTCTGGCTCTTCACGTTGCCTTCGCTGCAGCCCAGCGCCTGCGCCGCGCCGGTCACGTCGAGTCCTTCGAAGAACCGCATGACCAGCACCGCCCGCTGCTTGGGCGGCACTTCCTTCAGCGCCGCGAGCAGGTCTTCCCTGGTCGCGACGAGGTCGTCGAGGCCGGGCGTGTCGTCCGGCGGCTCCGGCAGCGTCTCGGTCTGCCACTCGCGCCGCCACGGACGCCGCGATTCGTCGATCGACGCCCGGACGAGCGTCTTGCGGACGTACGCGTCGGTCGCCGCGCGATCCCTGATCTTCGTCCACCTCCGGTGTAGTGCCACGAACGCCGTCTGCGCGAGGTCGTCCGCCCGGTGCCAGTCACCGCAGAGCATGTACGCGGTCCGGCGCACGGCGTCCCGCCTGGCGGCGAAGTACTCCGCGAACTCCTGCTCGTCGCGCTGGTCCACGCGCAGTCGTGCTCCGCTCTGTTGTCGTTCGCCCGGGAGGACGGAATCAGGGGCGTCCACGGTTGCACGGACGGACTGGGTTCGACCACTCAAGGGCTGATTGATCCCCACGACGTGGGTGTGATGTGATCGCAACGTGACCTTCGCCCCGCCCGTCCTGGATTTCCGCTCCGACACCGTCACCCGCCCGGATGACACGATGCGGGCGGCGATGGCCTCCGCCGAGGTCGGGGACAACGTCCTCGAGCGCGACCCCACGATCGCCGTGCTCGAAGAGCGGGCGGCGCACGTCCTCGGCATGCCGGCCGCGCTCTGGGTACCGAGCGGGACCATGGCCAACCTGATCGCGCTGAGCCTGCACCTGCAGCGCGGCGACCGGTTCCTCGCCACCCGGGGCGCGCACGTGCTGGTCAACGAGCTGGGCTCGGCGGCGTGGCTGGCCGGCGGCATGCCGGACATCCTCGAGCACGACGGCGGCCCGGGCCGTCCATCGCCCGACGCCCTCGCGGCCGCGATCGGACAACCCGGGCCGTACTTCACATTACGGACATCGCTGCTCTGTCTCGAAAACACCCACAACGCGGCCGGTGGCGCGGTGACGCCGCCGGACGAGCACGCCCAGCTGCTGTCGGTCGCCAAGGAAGCGGGCCTGACCGTGCACCTCGACGGCGCCCGGCTCTGGCAGGCCGCGGTCGCGCTCGAAGTGCCGCCGGCCGCGCTGACCGTCGGCGTCGACACCGTGTCGGCCTGCTTCAGCAAGGGCCTCGGCGCACCGGTCGGCTCGGTCGTCGCGGGCAGCACGGCGTTCGTCGAGCGGGCACGCCGGATGCGGCAGATGCTCGGCGGCGGCGTCCGGCAGGGCGGCGTGCTGGCCGCGGCCTGCCTGGTCGCCCTGGACCGCATCCCCGACCTGGCCGAGTCGCACGAGAACGCCCAGCGGCTCGCCGACGGCCTGCGCGAATACGGCTGGCCGACCAACACACCCGACACCAACATCGTGGTCGCCGAAGTCCCCGACATCCCGACGGCGCTGGCCTGGCTCGACACGCTCGGCATCCGCGCGGTGCCGATGGCGGGCAAGGTCCGGTTCGTCACCCACCGGGACCTGAGCGCGACCGACGTCGAAGAAGCCCTGCGCCGGATCAAGACCGGCGCCTGACGAAGTCCCGGGGGACCGCGTGAACTGGATCGTGTTCGACTACGGCGACGTGCTCAGCAAGCCGAGCGCCGCCCTGCCCGGCCTGGCCGCGGCGATGGGCGCGCCGCTGCCGCAGTTCCTGGAGGCGTACTGGGAGTACCGGCTGCCCTACGACGCCGGCAGCACCCCGCTCGAGTACTGGCAGGCGGTCGGCGACGCCGTGGGCGCGCCGGTCGACGAGGCGCTGTCGGCCGAGCTGACCCGCATCGACGTCGAGGGCTGGGGGCACCTGGAACCGTCGTCGAAGGCCCTGCTCGAAGCGCTCTCCGAAGCCGGCGCGAACCTGGCGCTGCTCTCGAACGCGCCGATCGCGTTCGGCGAGTGGGTCCGCGCGCAGGACTGGGCGCGGCTGTTCCGCGTGACGCTGTTCTCCGGCGACGTCCGGTGCGTCAAGCCGGACGCGAAGATCTTCCGCCTGCTGCTCGACGAGCTCGGCGCCGAGCCGGCCGACTGCCTGTTCTTCGACGACCGGGAGTCCAATGTGGAGGGAGCGCGGGCGGTCGGGCTCCGGGCCCACGTCTGGAACGGCGCCGACGCGGCCCGCGCGTGGCTGGACTGAGGGCTCACGCGCACCGCACGGCCGCCTACCCGCCGTGATCTCCGTGTCCTAGGCTGGGCGTCCCCCACACTCCCCGGTAGGTGCGCATGGCGACGAGCGAACGACCATCGGCCCACGTCGACTTCGAACGGCCGAGCATCGCTCGCGTCACCGACGCGCTGCTGGGCGGGCAGAACCACTACGAGCCCGATCGCGCCGCCCTGCGGCAGCTGACGGCGATCGCGCCGGAAGCCCCGGCGATGGCCCGGGAAGCGCGGCAGTGGCTGGTGCGCGCCGTCCGCTACCTGACCGAGCGGCTGGCCGTCGACCAGTTCCTCGACCTCGCGTCGGGGTTCCCGACGGCGGAGAACACCCACCAGGTGGCGCAGAAGTACAACCCGGAAGCGCACGTCGTCTACGTCGGCGACGACCCGGTGGTGGAGGCGCACGGCCGGGCGCTGCTCGTCGACAACGACTTCACGCACATCTGCGGCACCGACCCGCTGAACCCCGGCGAGACGCTCGCCGGGGTCGCGCGGTTCATCGACTTCGACCGGCCCGCCGGGCTCGTGCTGTGCGGGGTCGTCGACCACATCGCCGACCTCCACCAGGCGCAGCAGGTGGTCAAGTCCTACGTCGGCGCGCTGGCGCCGGGCTCGTACTTGCTCCTGTTGCACCAGCACAACCCGGCCGACGGCTCCGACGCGGCCGCCGTCGCGACCTCCCTGCAGGACCGCTTCGGCCGCATCGGGCTCGACACGCTCTACCGCACGCGGGCCGAGATCACGTCGTTCTTCGACGGCCTCGACCTGCTCGAACCCGGGCTGACCGCGCCGCACCAGTGGTGGCCGGACGGGCCGCGCCTGGCGCAGCTCACGCCGGTCAACTGGACGGCGCTGGCCGGCGTGGCGCGGGTCCCCTAGTAGCGGTTGATGCGCCGCGGGTCCTTCTTGCCGCCGGTGATCGCCTTGTAGCCGGCGGCGCCGAGGAAGGCGATGCCGCCGATGATGGCGATCCACAGGACGGCCTTGAACACGAAGCCGATCACGGCGCCCAGCACCATGAACGCCACCCAGGCGACGATCAGGCCGCCGACGATCTTCCAGAACATGGTTCCTCCGATGTCTCCCCGTGGCCCCACCGGCCCGATGCCTCCACACTGCCACCTGGCGCGGTGAAACTCCCCTCGGACGGCCAACGTTCGGGGTTTATTCAGGGTTCCCCCTGGCCAGCCAGGCCCCCAGGCGCCGGACCCCTTCGTCGATGTCCTCGGCGCTGCCGGCGAAGGAGAACCGGACGTACTTGCCGCCGTCGACCGGGTCGAAGTCGACGCCGGGAGTGATGGCGAGCCCGGTGTCGGCGAGCAGCCGCTGGCACCAGCTCAGGCTGTCGTGCGTGTACGCGCTGACGTCGGCGTACGCGTAGAAGGCGCCATCGGCCGGGGCGAGCTTGTCAAGGCCGATGCGCTGCAGCCCGGCAAAGAGGGAATCCCGGTTCGCGCGGTACCGCTCGACGTGCGCGTCGGCCTCCGCGTACGCCTCCGGTGTGAAGGCGGCGAGGGCCGCGTACTGCGAAACGGCGGGCGGGCAGATGGTGAAGTTGCCGGTCAGAACGTCGATCGCGCGGTGGAGGCGCTGCGGGGCGAGCATCCAGCCGAGCCGCCAGCCGGTCATCGCGAAGTACTTCGAGAAGCTGCCGAGCACGAGCGGCTCCCGGCCGTACTGCCACGCGCAGTCGAGCTCGGCGCCGTAGGAGATGCCGTGGTAGATCTCGTCGCTGATCAGCTGGACGCCGTGCGACGAGCACCAGCCGGTGATCGCGGCGAGCTCCCCGGGCGGCAGCACGGTCCCGGTGGGATTGCTGGGGCTGGCGACGATCAGGCCGTCGATCGGCCCGAGCTCGTCGAGGAGTCCGACGGTCGGCTGGAAGTTCGTCTCGGCGGTGGTGGCGAACTCGACGACCTCGCAGCCGAGGACGGACAGCAGGTTCCGGTAGGCGGGGTAGCCGGGCCGCGCCATGGCGACCTTGGCGCCGGGGTCGAAGGCGCTGAGGAAGGCGAGCAGGAAACCCCCGGACGACCCGGTGGTCAGGACGACGTCGTGCGCTTGGACGTCGACGTCGTACCGCGTCCGGTAGTGCCCGGCGACGGCCTCGCGCAGCTCGGGGATGCCGAGCTGTTCGGTGTAGCCGAGCGTGCTCTTCCGCAGCGCTTCCTGGGCGGCCTCGAGCACGGGCTTCGGCGCCGGAGCGGACGGCTGCCCGGCCGCGAGCGACACGAGATCACCGTGGCTGCGCTGCCGCGCCCCGGCCGCGGAGAGGACGTCCATGACGTGGAAGGGCGGCACGCCGGCCCGCAGCGCGGGCCCGGCGAAAGCTCCGAGGTCGGCCATGGGGCCAGGCTAGTAGCCGCGGTAGGCACCCCCGTGGGCCATGGCCTTGATGCCGGGCACGTTGTCGAGGCTGCCGTACCGGTCGAAGGAGTACCGGACACCGGCGATGATGTTGTCGACCGGGTTGTAGATGTTGTCGTGCCCGGGCAGTTTGTGGGCGTTGAACGTGGAGTCGATGCACTGCATGAGGCCCTTGGACGGGTGCCCCGCGGCCGCGTTGGAATTGCCGGTCAGGAAGAGGTGGTCACCTTCCTGGGCCGTCCAGGTGCCCAGTTCCGTGGTCACACACCAGACGTCACCCCGCCCGGCGGCTTCCTTCTCGAGGAAAGCCCCGGTGATGATCGGGTTGTTCAGGTGCACGGAGAATTCCGGACGCCAGGTCTCGGGCTGGTTCTTCCGCGCCACGGGGAGCACCCGGGGCCGGGCTCCGGACAGGTAACCGGCCAGCGCGATCGCGTCGAGGACGGTACCGGCCGCCTGGTAGAGGACGACCTGCGGCCGTGAGTACCCGGGCCGCAGGTATCGGGTGCCTTCGGCGTCGGTGATGGCCTCGAGCCACGCCTCGCGCTGCTCGGAGGACATCGCCAGCACCTGGGCGACCGCGTCGGCGCGGGGATGCCCGGCGCGCGCCAGCAGGTCCCGGGCGTAGTCGTGGTCCAGCCGGAACTGGTGCCGGGGCCCGCACCCGCCGCGGTTGTCGACGTACAGCGCGTGCGGCACGCCGTCGAGGAGCTTGCGGAGCTTCGCCACCATTTCGGGCTTCGACTGCGCGATGGACATGGTCGGGCGGTGCCGGCGGGACTCGACGTGACCGTCGCCGGCGATCCACCCGAGGATCGCCGCTTCAGAGACACTGATGTCCAGCGAGGATTCCGTGGCGGCGGGCGCCGCCAAGAGGATCCGATCGCGCGACCGGACGTCCTCGGTGGTGACGAAACCGGCTTCGGTCGCGTAGCGGTGCTCCTGCTTCGGTGAAACGAAGCCGTGCTTCTTGCGCCGGTGCACCGCGACGCCGTTGGCCGGCTGCCGCGCCGTCCGCGGCTCCCACCCGCATTCCGGGCAGACCACCGGCAGATCGGTGCGGCTGACACTGACCCTCGGGAGGGTGAGCCAGCGGTGGTTGGGCGTCGTGGTCGCCTGCCACCGCGAGTTGACCATCCGGACGAGTTCGGCGTCTTCGTGGTGGACCACTCGGGTGATCCGCGTCCACTCGCTGCGCCCGGTGGCCGGGTTGTAGCCGATCGTCTCGTCGCCGGCTTCGACCGCGTCGTGCTTCAGCAGCCCGCGCCTGGTCACGATCTGCGTGTCCAGCGGCACGCAGTCCCAGTTGTTGATGGCGTTGGGATTTCCGCCGGATTCGTGCTGGATGATCGCCCAGATCTTCGGGATGTCCGCGTCCGTCACCGGAATGCCCGCGGCCTGCAGCGCCTTCATCGCTTCCTGGATCCACTGCTGGACGTTCCCCGGCGGCGGCGAAGAAGGCGGGCCGCCGCTCGGGCCGAGGCCGCCACCACCACCGCCTCCGCCGCCTCCACCGCCGCCTCCGCCACCGTGGGAGGAGCCGTTGCTGTGGATGCCGCCCGTGCTCTTGGGGGCCGCGGCCGAGCTGCTCGGCAGGGGGACCTGGTCGTAGCCGCCCTCGATCTGCTGGGACATCAGTTTCTGCGAGGCCTTGATCGCCGTGTCGGCCTGGGTCTGCAGGCCGGTGACGTCGCCGTCGAAGCCGGCCGTGATGGTGTGGATGTCCGTTTTCGCGGTGGCCAGGATCTGGTCGGCGCTGGGGCTGGGCCCCGGCTTGCCTTCGTCGTGGGCCTTCTTCGCCGCGGCCAAGGCGTTGTTGATGTCGGTTTCGGCCTTGGCGTTGCGCTCGTTGACGGCCTTCTCGGCGGCGAGCTGCTTGTCCCCGACGTTCTTCTTGATCTGGTCGAGGGTCCGCGCGAGGTCGTCGAGGTCCTTGGCGACGTCCTCGAGGTGGGTCTGCACCTTGGTGCCGGCGTCGCGGACCTGGCGGACGTACTGGAAGAACTGGTCCGCCGCCGGGCCGGCCCACACGCTGCCGTTGAGCGCGTCGGTCGAATTCTTCAGGGAAGCGTTGTGGTCACCGGCGTTCTTCCCGGCGTCGCGGAACTGCGTCGCCGCCGCGGTGATCTTTCCCAAATCGACCTTTTCGACCTGGTCGACCTTCTTCATGAAGGCGTCCCAGTTGTCCGGCGTTCCGGCGCCGCCCCCGTTCAAACCCACTGTGGTGCCCCCAGAATCACTTGTCGACGTGCAATTTCAGATCGCTCGCGCCGACCTGGTCGGTTTCGGCGATCAGGCCCGCGGCCTTGCGCATGGCGAACCCCAGCGCCTCCATGTGCTTGCCCGCGGCGTCGAACTGGCTGTGCACGCCGTCCTTGAACTTGCCGACCGCTCCGTGCGCGTCGCCCGTTTCGTCCATCCCGCCGAAGGGGCTTTCCTTCTCGTGGTCCAGGCCGGTGACCTTCTGCTTGGACTTTTCGAACTCGTCCTTCAGCTTCTCCACCTGACTGGCCGCGATGGCCATCGAGTCCGGGTCGTAGACAGGCACGGTTCGTCATCCCCTTCGGAAACTTGTCTCCGCCCGATCGGACGTCGTCCCGACCAGGACGGTTCCCGCGCTTACTTTATGACTTCACCCGGGACGCGGGTACGGATCTCCGCCAACTTCCACCCCAGCGGGGATCAGGCCTCCGCCACCAGTTCGCGGATCCGCGTGGCGAGCAGGGCGTTGTCCGCCGGGGTGACGGTGGCCCACTCGCGGCCGTCGCCGTCGCGGCCCACCTGGAACAGGTAGCGGCCCGCGTCGGTGTCGAAGAACGCCACCACCCGGCCCGCCCGGTGGACCACGCCGTCGCGCGACGTGCGTTCCGCGCCGAACTGGCCGCGGGCCTCCTGGCCGAGCAGCATGCCCGAGAGCTCCTGGGCCTGGAACAGCGGTATCCCGCGGTCTTCCAGGGCCGTGACCAGCGCCTTCGCGTCACCCTTCGCCGCCGCGTCGGCGGACGTCACGACGTCGTAGGGCAGGCTGACCGTCTGGCCGATGCCCGGGCCCAGGTCGCCCGCCACCGAGACCGCCGCCTCCGCGAGGCCGTCCTCGGTCGCCGGGATCAGCCAGACCTCGCCGTGGTCCACCACCGCCAGCACCGCCTGACCGCGCAGGCTGACCGCGCGGCCGCGGATCTCGCGTTCCGCCCACACCCACACGTCGATCCCGAGCTGCGGGCGCGCCAGCAGGTGCAGCAGGTCGGCCAGCTCGCCGGACACCCGCCGGTTGCGGGCCAGCCGCCGCTCGCTCAGCGACCCCCACACCGAGTCGACCAGCTCGCGCCGCTCGGTCATGGTGGTTCCGTCGCTCGGCACGTCCAGCGCGACGTGCCGCCGGGGCAGATCGAAGGATTCCCAGAGCACGTCGAACTCGAGGGCCGACAGGACGAGCGACACGGTCAGCGCCCGTCCCCGCCGTGGTCGCCGAGCACGTCACGGGAAACCATCCGCTGGTCGGCGAACAGGTCCTGGTCGTCGACGCCGTAGCGGCGGACGTGCTCGGCGTCCTCCTCCTGCGGGGCCGCCTCGGACAGGAACTTCGCCTCGCCGGGCTTCTGCTTCGGGCTGATCTGCTCGGACTTCCGCAGCGCGACGGCCTCTTCTTCGGGCAGCTCGCCGACCGGCAGCGGCCGCACCGGGCCCGTCGGCCGGCCCTTGTCGCGCGGCTGACGATCCTTGTCGCCGCTCAACGCGCCGCCGGCGACGCCCGCGCCGATCGCCGCCGCGCCGGCGCCGATGTCGCCGGGGGTCGCACCGGGCTTGCCGACGAAGCCGCGTTCACCGGTGTACTGGCCGGGTTGCAGCGGGGCCTGCGGCATGGCGCCGACCGTGCGGCCCTTGGCCAGCAGGCCGTCCGGGCCGCGGCCGGTGGAGCTGTCGATGCCGGTGGCGCCACCGGGCGTCCCGCCGCCACCGCCGCCGAGCGACTTGATCGGCGCCGTCGCGGGGCTCGAGCCGGGCGGCTGCGCGCCGGGCGCACC